>JAGGWO010000228.1 GCA_021157485.1 Sulfurimonas sp.
ATATCAACAACTTCTGCAGATGGAAGTTCCTCTTCAACTGTTACTCTTTTTATCTCTGTTGTAAGTGTTAAAAGGTGGCGTTTTAGAGATTTGTCTTTTATCTCATCAACATAAGCTTTTGTATTTGAGATTGGGTTTGCGGATAGAATTTCAAGCATAACCTGTTCATCAAATTTCTTGATTTTGATAAGCTCTTTTTTTATAAACTCTTCATCAATGGGTTGATCTTTTTGTAAAAGTAGCAACATAGAAGAAAATATATCTTGATGTGCCGGCAGATAAAAATCATCTTTTTTTAGAGCAACGCTTAGTTCATCAAACTGGCTTGGCTCAAATACGATTGAGCTTAAAATTGAGCGCTCGAAAGCTAAATTATATAAATTATCTTGCATCTACTCAGCCTCCTCAGCCATCTTCTCAACTTCATAAACAAATCTATCTACAAGTTCAGATTCATCAAGATTGGCAACAACATCACCCTTGACCATAACAAGACCTTTGCCTTTTCCATAAGCGATAGCTACATCAGCGTGAGCAGCCTCTCCGATTGCGTTTACAACACAACCCATTACTGAAACATTAAGCGGTGTAGTTATGTGAGCTGTGCGTTTTTCTATCTCAGCAACTGCAGTTACTAAGTCGGCTTCTATTCTTCCACAAGTTGGGCATGAGATGATGTTGAGTCCATCTGGCATTGCTCCACTGTCTTTTAGGATTGCACGGGCAACATTTATCTCCTCTTCTAGTTCACCTGTGATACTCACACGCATAGTATCACCAATACCATCAAGTAGAAGTGCACCAAGTCCGATAGAACTTTTCACAGTTGCGTGAAAAAGAGTTCCGGCTTCTGTTACTCCAAGATGAAATGGATAGTTGTTTTTTGGGCGTAACATTCTGTACGCATCTACAGTTCTTTGAACATCACTAGCTTTTAGGGAGATTTTAATATCATCAAAGCCTAAATCTTCTAAGAACTTAATGTTGTATTCGGCAGAGGCGACCATAGCTTCTGGAGTTGGACCATACTTGTTATCAAACTCTTTTTCTAAAGAACCTGCGTTTACGCCGATACGAATAGGAAGGTTTCTCTCTTGACAAGCTTTAACTATCTCTTTAATTTTGCTTTTATCACCAATATTTCCGGGATTAAAGCGAATACAGTCAACAGACTCTGCTGCAATAAGTGCAAGTTTGTAGTTGAAGTGAATATCAGCAACAAGAGGAAGGTCGATTTGCTCTTTTATGGATTTTAGTGCAAGTGCATCTTTCATATCAGGAACTGCAACACGAACTATGTCACAACCTGCAAAGTGAAGTCTTTTTATCTGCTCAACTGTTGCGTTTACGTCGTGAGTGTTTGAGTAAGTCATCGACTGAGTACTTATAGGTGCATCACCACCAACTGCTACATCACCGACATATATTTTTTTAGTTTGGACTCTGTTTATCATAAAGAGATTTTAGCTTTTTTGTTATAAAGAAGTGCTTTAGTACTATATATATGAGTTCCCAAGTAGAACTTGGGAACTAGAGGGAAATGAATATTTTGTCTTAGAATTTAAAGTCTAGGTTTGTGTAGAAGTAACGACCTGGTTCATTCATTAGCATTACCTCTGAAGTTCCACCAGTAACAAGAATTAAGTCTGCATAAGTATTTGATGCTGCATATGCTTCATCAAACATATTATTTACACCAACAGTAAAGTCAAATTGTTTATTAACAGCATGTTTTACTTTAGCATTTACAACAGTCCAAGCGTCTAACTCTTGCTCACCATTGTCACTATCAATATCTGACCATTTATCTGAAGCTTGAACTTCAAGAGTAGCTATAGAGTTGTTCATATACTCATAGTTAGCAGCTATATTTCCTCTAAGAGGTGCTATGTCTGCTAAATCTTTGTCTGTTTGACCATTCATGGCTTTATCTTTCTCACCTTTTTTGTAAGATGCTCCCATATCTATTGTAATATCATCAGTAGCATAAATTGATGCACTTAATTCTGCACCATAAATTGTTGCGTCAATATTTTCAAAAGAGTTATAAGAAAGCATTACAGTTCCTGTGGGAGCAGGAAAAGTAAAACTTTTTTTGTTGTTTGTATTAAAATAAATATAATCTTTTAACATTGAATAAAAAGCTTTAACTTTAAATCTAAATGTATCATTATTAGCTTCATATCCTAAATCTATTTCTTGGTTTGTTGTTTGATCTAAGTCTGGAGTACCAGTTAAGTTGCCCATAGAACCTAAAAAGTAAAGTTCTCTAGCATCTGGAACACGAGTCGCTTGACCTATACCAAAGAAAACTTTATTTCCTTTATTTATATTATATGCGGCTAATATATTTGCACCTACTCCAGTATAGTCGTTTGACTGATAGCTATCATTAGTTATTTTAGTGTCATCATATCTCGCACCAAGAGTAATATTTAAGGCACCATAGCTTTTCTCTAGTTTAGCAAAAATTGCAGCATTATTTGTTAAAGCATTATCTATACTTTTTCTACCACCTGCGTGAGGTGCTCCATTTGCATAATAGTCTCCATCCCAAGTTCTTTTGCTACCATCTAAACCAACTAAAAGTTTATAATTAGCAATATCAAAATTATTTTTTAATTTTAACCCTTGCATACTTGTAGTTAGCCAATTTGTCATAACTGGATTAGTACCATTAGATGCCATTCTGTAATCTGTACCCATTGGATGGTCAACATCAGAGTAGTAGTATTCAAGATTAACATTTTTGTAAATATCACTAATGTTGTTGATATCATATGCAATACTATAGATATTAGAGTCATCATAGATGGCATCCATTTTAGAGTTGCCGTAAAGTACATCATCGCTTCTGTTTGCTGTATAGCTTAAACGCAACTCTTGATCTTCAGTTACTGTTACAAATGCCTTAGCCATAACACTTTGTTTAGTATATGCTGGCATGTCATGATATTTTGGTTGAAGTCTAGGATCTTTTTTTCCTGTTAGTGTTCCACTATTTGCTTCTTGATAATTATCAATTTGATCAGCAATAGTATCACCGTTACCATCTTTATATTGATCACTAGTTTCACGAGAAGCACTGATTAAAACACGAACTAAATCATTTCCACCACTTACAGTAGCACCCATTTTTCTATATGCCCAACTACCCATACCAAAGTTTAGTTGACCTTGAAGTTTTTGTGTAGGTTGTTTAGTCTTAACTTTTATCCCACCACTGAGTGTTCCAACATTTTCTACGTCATAAGGACCCTCAATTACTTCTATTTCATCAATCTGACTTGCTAAAATATGTGAAGTCGGTGGATCCATTCTGTTTACACATGCACCGCAAACTTTTGTTCCATCAACAGTAACAGAGATATTATCGCGTTTTTGACCACGGATTAAAATATCATTAGCAATACCACTACGACGGCTCATATCGATACTAGGTACTTTTGTGCTTAATGCCTGCGCTAAATCTGCCGAAGTTTGAGCATTCTCTGCAACTTCTGTGATTATTGTTGACTCAACACTAATTGGTGCTAGTTCAACTTCTGCTGCATATAGAGATGCAACGGCTATTAAAGATAGGTGGATTATTTTGTTCATATAATTTACCTTAATTAAAAATATTACCGTAGGATATTAAAATAAGTGTTACATAAGTGTTAATAATTTATAAAAAAC
>JAGGWO010000110.1 GCA_021157485.1 Sulfurimonas sp.
AGCAGCAGTATGACCCATACCGATAGCTCCACCAAGAGCAGCAAGACCAAGACCAAGACCAGCAGCGATCATTGAGTAAGCTTTAAGAGTTTGATTTGCAACTTCACCGTCAGATGCCATTGCAGCAGTAGCTAATGCTAACATTAAAAATAGAACTTTTTTCATAAGTTTCTCCATATATAATTATTACAAAATCTTTCGGATAGCGTAACCTCGTCTTTCGATGAAGCAACCCACACATAAATGCTAGGATTTCCCTACTAAAAATTGATACGCGAATTATAGTTAAAAAATACTAAATATTCTCTTATGCTCTACCTAAAGAGATTTTATTCCCTTTAAATTCTAAAATCTCAACTGTAATTTTTTCACCTTCACTTAAAACATCACTCACTTTATCAACTCTCTGGTCTGATATTTTAGATATATGTAACAGTCCATCAGTTCCATCTGGAAGTTCTACAAACGCACCAAAATCAACTATGCGTTTAACAGTTCCCTCATACTTATCACCAACTTCATATTTGATTTTAGCAACTTTAGGAGTATTTACAATTCCTTCTATATGGGCTCTTGCACCAGATACACCAGTTTTATTTTTACCAGTAATTTTTACTTTTCCATCTTTTTTGTCAATATCAATAGCTACTTCAAATTTCTCAATCATCTCACGTATAGTTTTACCAGCCTGACCGATTATTTCACCTATAAAGCTAGGGTCTATATGAAAGAAATCAACACTTGGTAAAACACCATCATTAAACTCTATCTCTTTCTCCGCTTCTTCCATGATATCAATAATATGAGAACGTCCCTCTTTAGCTTGATAAAGTGCTTCTTTTAGAACATCTAAAGAAATTCCACCAAGTTTAATATCCATCTGCATTGCAGTAATTCCATCTTTTGAACCAGTCACTTTAAAGTCCATATCTCCATCATGGTCTTCAAGTCCCATAATATCTGAAAGAATTGCGTAGTTATCGCCATCACTTACCATACCCATTGCAATACCAGCAATAGTATCACTTGTATCGATATCAGCAGCTTTAAGAGCCATATATCCACCACAAACTGTAGCCATTGAAGATGAACCATTCGATTCTAATATTTCAGAAACAAGACGTACTGTTTGACCATCTAAATCAACAATAGGTGCCAGTGCACGTTTAGCTAGATTTCCATGACCAAGTTCACGTCTTTTTGGTCCCATTACAGGAGAAGCTTCACCAACTGAAAAACCTGGGAAGTTGTAATGAACCATAAAGTTTTCATTTTGTGTACCACTATCTGTCAAAGATTCAAACATCTGTGCATCTTTTGGCCCACCCATTGTAAGAACAACAAGTGCCTGCGTTTGACCACGAGTAAATAGACATGATGAGTGTGCGTTAGGAAGTACATTTGTATCTATAGAAATAGGTCTAACTTCCGTTAATGTACGTCCATCAGCACGCACTCTTTCATTAAGAATTTGTGCTCTAACTTGCTCTTTTTTTACTTTTTCAATAGCATCCTTAAGCTCAACTTCTTCCCAGTGCTCTTGAGTTAAAATAATTTTTTTTCTAAGTTGTCTTAATGCCGTAGAGCGTTCAGATTTTGCCATTTGATTCATTGCATCCGCTATGTCTGACAAATGATTATCTCTTACATAAGTCACCATCTCTTCATTTATAATATGCGCTTTATACTCGATTGAAGCTGTCTCTTTTTTACAAGCTGTAAATTGTGTTTCATATTTAGAGTTACTAGCAAAAAGAAGTTCTTGTGTTTTCTCAAATACAGTGATAAGTTCATCTTCAGCCATTGCGTTTGATGTGTGTGATGTGAGAACAGCTCCAGCCATAGTTGGGTCTAACATTGGGTCAACAATCATATCACTAATCTCAACTTCTTCACCGCCAAATGAACGCATCTCAATCATAAGAAGGTCATCTTTAGTTCCTGAAAGATATAAATCTAGTGTAGAGTTTTTAAGTTGTGAAAGAGTTGGATTTAAAACTAATTCGCCTTCAACTTTTGCTGCTCTTACTGCTGAAACTGAAGTGTTAATATCAATATCTGACGTAAAAAGTGCTGCTGATGCGGCATTTAGAGCTAAAACTTGTAAATCTGATTCAGAATCTGCACTAAAAGTCATAATAGTTATCTGCGTTGGATGCCCAAAACCTTCTGGAAACAGTGGACGAAGTGAACGGTCAACTATTCTTGATGTTAGTGTTTCAAAGTCACTAGGTTTTGTCTCACGCTTAAAGAAACCACCAGGAATTTTACCCGCTGCATATGTTTTTTCTATATACTGAACAGTAAGAGGTAAAAAGTTATCTTTAACTATCTCTGTCTCATCAATTACAACTGTCGCTAGTATTACAGTCTTGCCTGATTTTAACCATGCTGAACCATTTGCCTGTTTTGCTACATCTCCAAAAGAGTATGACTCTTCTCTATTTTCTAACTCTAAACTTACATCATATTTCATTTTACTTCCTCTAATAATTTTTCTATTGTCTCATCTTCAATTTCTTCAAACTCTTCATAATAGAGTGATGTTTCTACAAAATCATCTATATCATAAAGAAAAAATATATCATCCACAAATGGTTCTAATAACTCTAAAACATCTGTTGGTAAAACAGCTACTGCAATATAAACAGCCTTTGGTTTCTGCGCTAAAATAGTTTTTAGTGCAGTCATAAACTTTGAACCTGTTTCACTCCCCTCATCTATCAATAGAACAACTTTGTTCTCCATAGAAGA
>JAGGWO010000088.1 GCA_021157485.1 Sulfurimonas sp.
ATAATAGAATCTGCCCTTGTCCTCCAGCAATTGAAAAAGAGATTCCAGAAAATGGAAGCTGTCACTGTGGAATTTTTTGTACTCCAGAGTTTGCAGCAGCTAAGAAGATAGAGCTTGGAATGGAAGAAATTGTTCATACTCATTCTCGTGGTCTTACTAAAGATGAGTGTGAAGTTCTTGTAAATCAAGCTGAACTAGATGGAGAGGAGTTGACTGCACTTCTTGAAGCTAGAGAACTTGGCATGGTAAACTTTACGCTTGTAGATGTACGTGAGCATATGGAGTGGCAGATGGGTCATATCAAAGGTGCTGATAAGTTAGTTCCTACAAGTAGCTTTTACCAAGCGGTTGAAGATGCAAAATTAGATAAAAATGAAAATATAATCCTTTACTGTCATGTAGGAAGTCGTTCTGCTCACGTAGCTAGAATAATGCCAGATATGGGATACTCAAAAATAGGAAACTTAACTCACGGTATTGTTTCTTATAGTGGCGAAGTAGAAAGATAATAATAAAATTTGGAGAAATAAGTTATGAAAGTACTATTAATAAAAGATGTAAAAAGCCTTGGAAAAAAAGGTGAAGTGAAAGAAGTTAAAGATGGTTATGGGAAAAACTTTTTAATTGGTAAAGGATATGCTAGATCAGCTACTCCAGAGATTTTAGAGCAACACGCACAAGATGAACTCATAGTTGCACAAAACCTTGAAAAAGAAGTTAATGCTCTTAAAGAGATAGCTGCACAACTTGATAAATGTGAAATTATCATCACTAAAAAACTTGGTCAGAATGGTCACCTTTTTGGCGCTGTAACTAAAGATGAAGTTGCATCTGCATTAAAAGAGCAGCATGGTATAGAGATAGATAAAAAACATATCAACGAAAAAGCTGCTATTAAAACGGTTGGTGAACATGACTTAGACTTTAAACTAGGTCATGGTCTTCATGCTACTTTACATGTGGATGTTCAAGGCGAATAATGTTTGATGCTACTACGATACTTGCTTATAAAGGCAAGAATAAGGCTGTAATTGGCGGTGATGGTCAAGTTACTTTTGGAGATTCAGTTCTTAAAGCAAATGCAACCAAAATCCGCACTCTTCATCATGGTAAAATCTTAGCAGGTTTTGCCGGAAGTACCGCTGATGCTTTTAATCTCTTTGATATGTTCGAAGAGTTTTTAGATAATAAAAAAGGAGACTTACTTAAGTCTGTTGTTGAGTTCTCTAAAGCTTGGAGAAAAGATAAAGTTCTTCGTCGATTAGAAGCTATGATGATTGTTTTAAACAATGAGCATATCTTTATCCTTACAGGTAATGGTGATGTTGTTGAACCAGAAGATGGAGAAATCGCCTCTATAGGCAGTGGTGGAAATTTTGCTATCTCAGCAGCACGCGCTCTGAAAAAACATGCCTCACTTGATGAAGAGAAACTAGTACGTGAGAGTCTGTCAGTGGCAGCCGACCTCTGCATCTATACTAACCATAATATTAAAACTCTAATCTTAGAGGAGAACAAATAATGAATATGACACCTAAAGAGATTGTTTCATACTTAGATAAGTTTGTAATTTCTCAAAAAGATGCAAAAAAAACAATAGCGTTAGCCCTTCGTACAAGATATAGAAGAATGCAATTAGACAAAGAACTTCAAGATGAGATTATGCCAAAAAATATTTTGATGATAGGTTCTACTGGTGTTGGAAAAACAGAAATCTCACGTCGTCTTGCAAAAATGATGAAAGTTCCGTTTATTAAGGTGGAAGCTTCAAAGTATACTGAAGTTGGTTTTGTAGGTCGTGATGTTGAATCTATGATTAGAGATTTGGTCGTTAATTCTATAAGCATCGTAAAGAGTGAAAAAGAAGAAGAAAATAAAGAAAAAATTGAAAACTATGTTTTAAATAAGATAGTTGAAAAACTACTTCCCCCTCTTCCAGACAGTGCTAGCGAATCAAAAAAAGATGATTATCAAAGACTCCTTGAAGCTATGGAGAAACGTGTTGATTCTGGTGAGATGGATGAGAAAATAATCGAGCTTGAGTTTGATAAGATAAATATAGAGTTTAATGATACAAACTTACCTCCAGAGATGGCAAAAGTTCAAGAGAGTTTTTCTAAAATATTTTCCACAATAAATAAAGAAGACAATAAAAAAGAGGTAACAGTTAAGGATGCAAGATCTATCTTAAAACTTGAAGCATCTAATAAACTTCTCGATATGACAAATATAAATTCAGAAGCACTAGAGCGTGCTCAAAATGGTGGAATAATCTTTTTAGATGAGATAGACAAAATTGCTCTAAGTGAAAAATCACAGGGAAGAAATGACCCAAGTAAAGAGGGAGTTCAACGAGACTTACTTCCAATAGTTGAAGGAAGCAGTGTAACAACAAAATATGGTGTTATAAATACTGACCATATACTCTTCATTGCTGCAGGTGCATTTCATGTTAGTAAACCGAGTGACTTAATCCCTGAACTACAGGGTAGATTCCCTCTTCGTGTAGAATTAGAATCACTAACAGAGGAGACACTCTATCAAATACTTACACAAACAGATAACTCACTTTTAAAACAGTATGAAGCTCTTTTGGGTGTAGAAGGAATGAAACTAATCTTTGAAGATGAGGCTGTTA
>JAGGWO010000093.1 GCA_021157485.1 Sulfurimonas sp.
AAAGATAGGTGACAGTGCGAAAGTGACCCTTATGGCATATAAAGAGAAACCAATCTCAGGTAAAGTTGAGTCAATAGGCTGGGGTATAGCCCACTCAGATGGAAATCCTGGTGCTAACCTTTTACCAAGTATCAAGCCTGTATTTCAGTGGATTCGTTTAGCTCAACGTATACCAGTTAGGATAAAATTAGATAAACTTCCAGATGGAATTGAGTTGCGTTTTGGTTTGAGTGCCTCTGTAATGATTCAAAGCAATTTAAAATAGCACCTACGGAGATAAAATGATACACAAAATCAAAAAATATTCTACTACCAATACTTTAGTAATTCTTGGAATTATTTTAGGTATTGCCTTTGGAAGTTTTTTACCAGAATTAGCACTACAGCAGCAAGTAATAGGGCAGATATTTATAAGTTTTTTAAAGATGCTTGTTGTACCTTTAGTTTTCGCTAGTATCTATATTGCAATTTTAGGTCTTGGTAGCTTAGAAGACCTAAAAACGATTGGGGCAAGGACTATAGGTTTGTATCTTTTAACAACTGCACTTGCTGTTGCTCTATCAATTGGGGTAATGAATATTTTTCCTATAGGAGAAGCTGTTTCAGTTGAAGGTTTGGAGTTTGCAAAAGCTTCACAAATAGCTGAGTTTTCACTCTCTGCAATGCTACTGAGTTTTATACCAGTAAATATTTTCAACTCTCTCTCTAGCGGTTCAATGATGCAAATTATAGTATTTTCTATTCTTTTTGGTATTGCATCTTTACATATGGAACCACATAGACAGCGTACAATGCTTGATTTTTTTACAGCAGTTTCAAACGCGATGTTAACTATGGCAGAGTGGATTATAAAGTTAACTCCAATTGGTGTATTTAGTTTAATCTCTTATGTTATTGCGGACCAAGGGATAGATGTTATTCTTGATTTGTGGAAATATATTCTATTGGTTTTGGCAGTTCTTCTAATTCATGCACTAGTCACTCTTCCAATAGTTTTATCAGTTTTTGGTAAAGTAAATCCATATAAATATCTAAGTGTAATACGTGAGGCACCTATTATGGCGTTTTCAACTGCTTCAAGTGCTGCTACACTGCCTGTTTCTATGCGTATAGTTGAAGAAGTAGGGGGAGTAGATAAGAAAAATGCATCATTTGTCCTTCCTCTTGGAGCGACAGTCTCTATGGATGGAACTGCAGCTTATTTGACGATAGCTGTTCTATATATCTCTCACTTAGCAGGTGTTGATTTGAGTTTTGGCGATCAAATACTTTTAGGAGTGACAGTAGTTGCTCTAAGTGTTGGAGTTGCAGCACTACCTAGTGCTTCACTTGTAATGATGGTTGTGATTTTAAATCAAGTTGGGCTTCCAGTTGAGTATATCGCACTCATTGTTGCAGTTGATAGAATCTTAGATATGGCTAGAACATCTCTCAATGTTACTTCTGACTTGGTTGTTGTTAAAATAGTTGATCAAATGCAAAAACGCAAAAATATAAAGGAATTAAATGCTTAAATTTATACTTTCACTAGGGCTTATTACCGTACTCCTAAACGCAGATACTAAAGAGGCTCTTGAGGCTTTTAAAAAGCAAGATTATACTACTGCGTTTGAGCTTTATAAAGAGAGTGCAGATGCTAATAATACAACGGCACAGAATGCGCTCAGTTATCTTTATTTTAATGGATTAGGTGTAGAAAAAAGTAAAGAAAAAGGTATCTTTTGGTTGGAGAAATCAGCACATAACATGGACTCAACTGCCCAATATGACTTAGGTATGATGTATCTGATTGGTAATAATATAAAACAAGACTCCACTCTAGCTTATACTTGGCTAGATAGTTCAGCTGACTTAGGAAATACAAAGGCGCAGTACAATTTAGCACTTATGTATTATAGAGGTGATGGAGTTGATGAAAATGTTACAAAAAGTGCTCTACTTTTAGAAAAAGCAGCAATTGGTGGTCATATAGAGGCACAAAGAAATGTAGGTAGAATCTATATGCAACTATTGCAGTTTGATAAAGCGGCACAGTGGTTAGAACTGAATGCTTATGATGGTGATGTTGAGTCTTATTACCTTCTAGCTGAGATATACTGTAATCAAGAGAAGTTTAAAAAAGCCAAAAAATGGGCAGAGAAATCAAAAGAGAGTGGAAACGCAGATGCAGAGCTACTGTGGTTTAAATATAATCTAGAAAAATATTAATTATAAGATAAGTATAGTATAATGCAACTATTAAAAAAAAGTAGGGGCTTACAATGAAGTTTTTATTAGGTTTATTAGTAATATTTGTAATTAGTTCAAATGCAGAAGTAGTCTATCCATCCTCCGAATCATGTAATGAGTGTCATGAAAATATCTATCGTGAACATACTAAATCTATGCACCATAACTCATCTCTCTTTAAAGATGAAGTACATAGAAAAGTTAAAAACGCAGTAAATAAAGATAAATACAAGTGTGCTATATGTCATATGCCAGCCACTAAATATTTAAGAGATGTTATGGGTGGTAAAAAACAGCCAGATTCAAATAAACATAGACAAACTGATGGTGTCTCATGTTTCTTTTGCCATCAAATAAGTAAAATATATAACTCCGAGGCTCACAAAATTAACTTTTCACACTATAGGGGTGAAGAGAAACCAACAGTATTTGGAAATCTTAAAAAGCCTTATGAAAGCAATGAACACTATACAGAGAGTAATGAGATATATAAAAATTCTGAAGTCTGTATGGGTTGTCATTCACATAAGCAAAATGGGAAAGGTTTCGAAGTTTGTAATACAAAAAATGAGTATGATAAAACGAGTGATTGTATAGGTTGTCATATGCCAAAGAGTCCTGGAACAATAGAAAAAAAAGATAAAGGTATTAGAGATCAGTATGCTTCTCATGAGTTTTTAGGTGTTCACTCAATGGAGATGGTTAAAAAAGCTGTTAAGTTAGAGCTATCATACAAAGATGAAGCAATAGAACTGACAATAACAAATAAAATGGGACACGCTATCATTACGCACCCTATGCGTCTGAAGTTTGCTAAAACAGTAGTAACAAGAGATGGTAAAGTTATCTGGAGTAACTTTAAAAAGTCCCCAATAGAAGATAAAGAAGCTACCTTTATTGTTGTTTTTAAAGATATCGAAGGTAAGCCTACACTGCCTAATAAAGCAATAGGCTATAAGA
>JAGGWO010000106.1 GCA_021157485.1 Sulfurimonas sp.
ATATATAGATAAGGATTGAAGGGTTGAAATGTCCATAGATTTTTTAGAAGTTTTACTTGTTGATGATGATATTTCATTACATGAAATAATAACCAAGACACTTGATGGATTAAAAATATCCAATAAAGAAGTGAAGATCTTACATGCTCATAGTGCCCTCGAAGCCAAAGAACTCATAGAGAAAAACAGTGATATTGCTATCTCTTTTATAGATGTATCGATGGAGACTGTTGATGCAGGTTTAAAACTTGTTAACTACATTCGACATACATTACATAATGAAAATATGCGTATTATTATCATTGATAGTGAAGAGTCTCCAATTCCTGCAGATGAAATTCTTGAACATTATGATATTAATGATTATAGAGATAGAGTATGTATAGAATCTCAAAGGCTTTTTAACACTATTCGTGTAGCTGTTAAACAATACCAACAGTTTAAAGACATTCAAGACAATAGAGCTCAAATGTATAAAAAGATGACTACCAATAAGATCTCAGGCCTACCAAACAGGATGAAACTCGCTGAAAATGTTGGTACAGTTGGAAAAAAATCTCTTATCTTGCTCAATATTGATGATTTTAGTGTTATTAACAATCATAATGGTTTTGAGTTTGGAAATAAAGTTTTAAATGCTTTTGCAGAATTTTTAGAGAATAGATACGGTAAAGATGCACAAATATTTCATCTTGAAGCAGATATTTTTGCAATGCTCTATTTACAAGAAAACACTTCGTCAATTGAAGAAAAAATTATAAAAATAAAAGATGATATCTACTATAACCTGTTTGTAATAAACAATATTTCTATGCATCTGACTGCTACTCTAGGCATAGTGATCAATGACTATGGAAATATCCTTCAAAAAGCAGAATTTGCTTTTAAAGAAGCAAGGCTACATGGAAAAAATAGTGTTCAAAAGTATAGTGACGATTTAAATATCTTACGCACAATTCATGCAAACTCTTTATGGACAGGACGTATCCGCAATGCACTTGAGCACAAAAAGGTGCTTGCTTATTTTCAGCCTATTAAAAACATACGAACAGGAGAGATAGAGAAGTATGAAACACTTGTTAGACTTGAGTACAAAGGAAAAATTTATACTCCCTATCATTTTCTAGATGCTGCTAGATATAGTGGACAGCTATTTGAAATTTTTAAAGTTATGTTTGATGCAGCTTGCAGCAATGCATCTACATCAAACTATAACTTTACAATCAATGTAAGTGATTATGATTTAAAGTATCCAAAATTTTTCAAAACAGTGCAACAAATACTTCAAAAATATCAAATTGAAACAAAAAGGATATGCTTTGAAATTTTGGAAAACAATAGTATTTCAGAACATACAGAAATTCAAAAAATTCTTCATAAGCTGCATGATTTGGGATGTAAATTAGCAATAGACGATTTTGGTGCAGAGTGTTCCAACTTTGGACAATTAAATAACTTAAAAATAGACTTTATAAAGATAGATGGTTCATTTATAAAAAACATTGTTGAAAATAAAAGTTCACAAATTGTTGCACAAACAATTTTAGATTTTGCACATAAAAAAGGAATTCCAGTCATAGCTGAGTATGTCTGCTCAAAAGAAGTATATGAATATGTTAAAAAAATGGGTGTTGACTATGCACAAGGCTATATAATATCAGAGCCAAAGATTTCGATATAACTCTAAAAATATTTTAAAATGATTATCTTTAATAGTTAAAGTATTAAAGAAAAAGGAAGAGAAGAGACTAAGCTTCTTCTTCTCTTTCCATTCTATCCTTAGCCTCGATTCCCATAAGAGAGAGACCTGTTTTAAGTGATAAAGCCACCACTAAAAGAACTTTAAGAAGTTTTGCTTCATCTGGAGTTCCTATCATACGAACATCATAGTAGAACTTATGTAGAGATGCTGCAAGAGCTTTTAGGTAGTCAGGTAGCTTTTGTACTTGACGAGAGCTAAATGCGTCTTCAACTATCTCAGGAAGTAACAGAGCATCAAAAAGTAAGCTATCTGCGTTTTCTCCTAAGTTTTTAAGAGTTGCATTAGCTATATCTTCTTTGCTTACCTCTGCTTTAGAGAGTAGCGTTTGTATTCTTGCATGAGCGTACTGAATATAAAAGATAGGGTTTGAGCTATCTTGCTTTTTAAACTCAGCTAAGTCAAACTCTAAAGCAGTATCAGACTTCTTAGAAGCGAAGATAAAACGTAGTGCATCACTTCCTATCTCTTCAACTATATCACTCATAAGAATAACGTTACCAGCACGCTTGCTCATCTTATATGGTTCACCATCTTTTAAAAGAGAAACCATTTGAGAGAGGAGTGTTTCAAGCTTATTGGAGTCATAACCTAAATATTCAACCGCTGCGTTTACTCTAGGAATATAACCGTGGTGGTCAGCTCCCCAGATGTTAATATAGTGATCATATCCACGCTCAAACTTTTGGTTGTGATATACGATATCTCCAGCTAAGTATGTAGGACGCCCATCTTCACGGACAACAACTCTATCATGATCATCACCCTTGGCTTCAGAAGCAATCCAAGTCTTACCCTCTTTTTCATAAACACCTGAGCCCATTTTAGCCATAACTCTGTCCCACTCACTATAGAGTGTAGACTCTTTTACAAAAGTATCAAAATGTATGTTAGTGTCGGCTAAAGATTGAACTACAATTTCCATCACGCCATCTTTAGCCCAAAGTGCAAGCTCTTTTTGACGAGACTCATCACTTAATATCTCTTTGCCAAACTTCTCAATAGCACCTTCAACTAAACCAGTGATATACTCACCACGATAGTAAGACTCAGGATACTCAACATCTTCACCAAGAACTGATGCACGACCTTCAAGTTGAATAGAAAGACCAAGTAGATTTATCTGATTTCCAGCATCATTTACATAATACTCAGCAGTAATGTCATAACCTAGATGTCTACCTAAACGCAGCAGTGTGTCACCATAAACAGCTCCACGTGCATGACCAATATGAAGAGGTCCAGTAGGATTTGCACTTACAAATTCTAAAAGGATTTTTTCATTTTTTTCTTGCTTTGCAAACTCTGAAGGGTTATCTAAAGCCCACGTTCCGTACTCACTTAAAAAGTTTTCACTCAAACGGAAGTTAAGGTAACCTTTGACAGATTCAACACTTGAAAACACTTCACTATCATCAAATGAAGATGCAAGTTCTTCTGCTATAACCATAGGTGATTTTCTAAGTTCTTTTGCTAATGAAAAGGCAATTGGAGTGGCAAAGTGACCGAAAGAACGGTCACGAGGTTTTTCTAATACAACTTCACGACCTAATTTTTCGCGTAATAACGCCGATACTCGTTGTTTCAAAAGTTATGCTTGTGTTGTAGTTTTTGTAGTTTCTGTAGCGTCTGCAGATGCTACTTCTTCACTTTTTTCAACTTTTTTTGGCTCATCAGTTGATGCTACTTCATTCTCTACGTCTTTCATCTCTTCTTTAAAGTTTTTGATACCTTTACCAAAACCTTTTGCTAACTCAGGTATTTTTTTAGCTCCAAATAATAAAACTACGATTGCTAAAACGATTAATAATTCTGTTCCACCAGGCATTCCCATACTATATATCCTTACTTTTGTTTTTTTAATTTTGTGAGTATATCTACAATTTGCTGTAACTACTCTTATCAAATAAATTTATCTGTTACTATTTTATATATCTTCCCATTTTTGCACAAAATCATTTATGACATCATGAGGTATTTTCAGTCTTGCAGTTATTGCAATTTGTCTTAAAACATCAGCTGCTAAATCCAAATCATTATTTACCACAATATAATCATACTCCGTAATTCTCTGAATCTCTCTTTTAGCCATCTTTATACGTCTATCAATCACTTCCTCACTGTCAGTTGAACGATTTACTAGACGTTTTTTGAGTTCTGAAAGACTTGGAGGTGTAATAAATACTGATGTAGTTATATCTCCTAGTCTATTATTTACCGCTGTATTACCTTGCACGTCAATATCAAATATAACTAGTTTCCCTTCACTTAATGCCTTTTTAACAGGCTTTAATGATGTTCCATAGTAATTTCCATGAACAATTGCATGTTCTAAAAAATGGTCATCTTCTATATCTTTAGCAAACTCTTCTTTACTTACAAAATGATAATGAACACCCTCTTCTTCACCATCTCTCATTTCACGAGTTGTTGTTGAAATCGAAAAATAAAAATCTCCAATATCATCAGATATTTTATTTATTAAAGAACTTTTACCTGCACCACTAGGACCTGATAAGACTAAAACTACACCATTTTTTTCAATCACTACTCATCACCTATTGTTATATTTATATTAATTTTTGTACCTTTCATTGAGGCTACAACATTTTTATCTTTAAGAGCTGCTAATAAGTTTTCAAGTGCTTCTATACTGTTGGTTTCAACTTCTTCTGAAATAACTTCCTCTTCTTTCGTTTCATCAAGACTTTCAAGCTCTTGAGAGTTTACTTCCTCGCCAATAGCAAGTTTTAAATCATTTGAAGTAAGTGAGTCAAAAGCACCCATAGAGTCTATCTCATTTGTTGCAATCTCAAGCAGTGTTTCTTCATCAAGTTCACCCTCTAACTCTTCATCACTCAACTCTTCAACTGCATTTTCTATTTGCGTTTGTAAATCTAACTCTTCTTCATCAAGTGTTAGTTCTTCTTCAATCGCTAACTCTTCAGTCACAGCTTCATCTATTGCTGATTCTGCTTCATCGAGTGTTAATTCTTCGTCAAGTTCAAGTTCTTTATCAAGTTCTAACTCTTCCTCATCAAATGCAAGTTCTTCATCGAGTGTTAGCTCTTCATCAAGTTCTAACTCTTCTTCGTCGAGGTCTGTCGTTTCTTCATCAAGTGCCAACTCTTCAGTCACAGCTTTATCTATTGCTGATTCTGCTTCATCGAGTGTTAATTCTTCGTCAAGTTCAAGTTCTTCATCAAGTTCTAACTCTTTTTCATCAAGGTCTGTCGTTTCTTCATCAAGTGCCAACTCTTCAGTCACAGCTTCATCTATTTCTGATTCTGCTTCATCCAGTGTTAATTCTTCGTCAAGTTCAAGCTCTTCATCAAGTTCCAACTCTTCATTACTGAACTCTTCTAGTTCATCAAGACTTATATCTTCCTCTTCTTCATTTAAACTACTTGTGTTTACTCCGGATAACTTATCAACAACTTTATAAAAATTATCAAGACTGGCTTCGATTTCAGCGTTATCAGAAGATGTATTTATAATAGAGATAAAATCAAGTGCCTCTTGCATTCTTAAGTTTGCCGCCACACCTTTTATCTTATGTGAAAGTGCTTTAACATTATCTAAATCACTATTTCCTAACGAAGCGTAAAGTTCATCTTTAAATTCATAAGCCTGATTAATAAAATCTTGTATAAACTCCTCAATCTCTTCAATTGGTAATCCAAGTTCATTTGCTGCAAACTGAGGATCATACTCTTGTATCTTCTGGGGAGCTTCTTCATCACTTGTATCATCGAGTAAGTCTTTTACTTTTTGAGCCTCTTCATCATCTAAAACAGACTCACCATCTTCTATATCTTCATCACCCAGCAAAAGCTCTTCGTCTAGATCTCCATCCTCTAACACAAGCTCGTCATCAAGATTAAGGTCATCATCTTCAACTAATAAGTCATCGTCTAGTTCTTCTAACTCTCCATCAAGTGAAAGGTCAAGATCTTCATCAAGGGCTAACTCTTTATCAGCTTCCTCAGCATGAAATTCCTCAAGCTCATCAATATCCGCAGATACACTCTCTTCACCGCTTTCAGCTTTTTTAGCAAACATCAAAAACAGTTCAACTAAGTCAGTCGGTAAAAATGGTTTTTTAAGAGTTGAAGAGAAAGCTTCTACTGGAGCGGCATCTCTTGAACAGATATAAAGTGATGAAGAAAACATTATCTTACTTTTAATCTCACTGAACATATTATCATTATACATAGTATCATCAACAACTAAAAGATCATATTCACCAGACTGAAGAGCATCTATGGAGTCTACTACATCTAGTTCATCGGAAGTTTTTTGAGCACTTAATGTAACTAACTTATTTACAACTGGATTATCATTTAAAAGTAATATTTTCACCTATCATCCTTATAACTCTAGTGACATTATTGTATCAAAAAAAACTAAAAAAACATCTCTAACATATTAAAGGCCTCTTGCATTTGACCTTTAAGTATCAACATTGTTGCTGTAAATGTTGCAATCAGCACAGCAAACGCAACCATAATTTTAATAGGAAAACCGATAACTAAGAGGTTAAACTGAGGCATTGTTTTCATCAGCATTCCAAAGATTACATCTGCTAACCACGAGAGTGCAATAATAGGAAACGCAATCATAAATCCAACTAAAAACATATTTGAAGTGGCGTGGATTATATAATTAAAAAGATCCTCAGTCATTAGAAACCCACCTAAGGGAATAGTTTTTAATGACCCATCAATAAATAGGAGTATCCAATGATGCAGATCCATCGCAAGTAAAATCATCAAACCCATCAGAGATAAAAACTGCGAGATAATAGGCATAGAAACACCTGTTTGGGGATCAATCGCACTTGCCATAGAAAAACCCATCATAAAAGATATCTGCCCACCCGCAAAAGTAATGACATTGTAAGCGAGTAATAAAACTATACCAATAGCTAGTCCAAAAAACAGTTCACTAAGTATGGCAAGCACAATTGTGGGAACATCTATTGTAATAGCTAAAGGAGGCATAGATGAATAAAATACAATAGTAAAAAAGAATGCCATTGCGGCTTTAATGGTCATGGGAATGTTTTGATGTGAAAAAATAGGTACAGCTATAAAGAGTGCTGCAAAACGAAAAAAGAGTAGAACAAAAGCTACAACATTTGTTTCGTTAAAAAGTTCTACCCAACCCACTATTAAATCTCACAATATCTGAACAAGTCCAGCTTTTGTTCAGTCACTAAAGCTACGCCTTTGGCGAGAGTTGTCATTTTACTTGTTCCAGCTCTTTATCTTCTAGTCTATATACACTCTGACACATATATGCGAGTTCTTCATCATGAGTTACAAGTATCATACCTGCCTCATTTTCTTCTATGTATTCAAAAAACAGTTCCATAACTTCATATGCCGTTTGCTTATCCAAGTTTCCAGTTGGTTCATCTGCAAAAATAATCTTAGGTTTTTTTGTTAGAACTCTTGCAATAGAAACACGCTGTTGTTGTCCACCTGAAAGTTCCGTTACCTTTTGATTTATCGGCTCTAGTATTTTTAGTCTCTTTAAAAGTTCATCTTCTATCGGCTTTTTGGATAACATTGCAGCAACTTCTAAGTTTTCATAAGCACTGAAACCTTTAAAGAGATAGTGCGACTGAAAAATCAAACCTAGTGAATCCCTTTTCAATTTAGCCAACTTAGCTTTTTTAAGAGTTGAAATATCATCACCTAATATTGAAACTGTTCCGGAATCTGGCTTTAAAAGAGTTGATAAAATATGTAAAAGTGTTGATTTTCCACTACCACTTGCACCAATAATAGCGATAGACTCTTTTGAGTTTAGTTCCAAAGAGACACTGTTAAAAAGTTCATATTCAAAAGTATGTGATAAATTCTGTGCAGATAATAAATTCATAAGAAGATTATAGCTAATGTAGCTAGTGATTATGTTAATGTTTTCTCAAAAAAGGATTTTTTTGTAGCTTTAGGGGGTTCTAGGGACATTGTGTCCCTAGCGTTATAATGGGCTTAGCTCATTATGATGTAAAAAAGTGGGTGTTAACTCATTTGTGCAGCAACTTCTGCAGCAAAATCATCTTCTTTTTTCTCAATTCCTTCACCAACTTCAAAGCGAATAAATTCAGTAATCTCAGCAGTACCGCCAAGTTCTTTAGCAGCTTTAACAACAGCTTGTGCAACTGTAAGCTTCTCATCTAAAACAAAGTTTTGATCAAGAAGAGCTTGTTCTTTA
>JAGGWO010000165.1 GCA_021157485.1 Sulfurimonas sp.
CAAGAGGATGAACTTAAAAAACTTGGTATTAAAAATAATAGATTTGATGTTATAAAACCTGGTGCTCTAATCCTCTCAAGAGTACTAAATAAAATTGAAATAAAAAATATTATAACAAGTGGTGTTGGAGTTAGAGAAGGTGTATATCTGTCTGATCTACTTCGTGGCTCAAAAGACAAATTTCCTCATAACTATAACACTTCAGTAAAGTATATTTTAGATACTCACGTTGGAGATAAGACATTTTCAAATCATCTCAACCTAATTAGTAAAAAACTCTTTGATTTAACAAAAGATTATCTTGGGATTGATGAAAAATATAGATATGAGTTAGCTTTAGCAGCAAAACTTTATCCTGCTGGAAGTAGTGTTCACTTTTATTCACAAAACAAACACACTTACTATCTCATTCAGAGTGCATTAGAGTATGGTTTTAGCCACAAAAGCATTACACTTATAGCTACACTAACAAAATATGCAAAAAGCAGACTTCCAGCATCTTCACATCTTAAAAAATATAGTGCTTTACTCCCTAAAGAAGATACAACAAATGCTCTAAGCTTTTTACTATCTCTGAGTATCGCTCTAATTAGTCATAGACCTAGAAATATCGATTTTGATATGAAGTTTATTGATGGAGTTTTACATATAGAGTCTGCAAACCCTATGTATCTAAGTCAAGACGCAGTTATAAAACTTGACTGCAATAAGAAGTTTAAAATTAGATTCTAACCTCTTAAACGCTAGAATCTCTGTCCCATAGTAAACTCAAATCCAGAAGTCTTATCCCCCGGCTCTTCAAGAAGAGGATTAGCAAACATCAGCTGAATCGGTCCAACTGGAGAGAACCACTCTAATCCTAAACCAAAACCACCACGAGCAGTAGTATTTGTACGTAAGTTTATCGTATAACTATCGGAAATAACACCCCAGTCTACAAATGCAACTACACGCATTTTTGCTTGTGGGACTAGTGGTAAACTCAGTTCTAGACTATTTGAAAATGTTTGAGTACCACCAATCCTTCTATAACCATCAGTTGCTGTTGTATCAACTACAGTTGGAGATAAAGAATATGATTCGTACCCTCTAACACTACCAATACCACCCATATAGAATTTTTCTGCAAGCGGAACATAACCATTATCTATAACAGCATTAAATCTAGCTTTATATCTAAAAATAGCATCAAAGCCTATGTAATCTTCCAAGCCTATAAATTTTCCAAAGTTAGTTCTACTTTTAAAGAAATCTGCATCCCCACCAAGTCCTGATTTTTCAAAACTTTGAGAGAGTGTAAAACCCTCACGTGGAAGGTAATAATCATCTGTATCATCCCATTTGGCACTCAGAGTAATTCCACTTTTAGAGTACTCTTCAAAATAACTTTGGTCTCCATATTGAGTACTATTAAAGTCATCGCTAAACTCATAATCATTTTGAGAAAAACCATACCCCATATAACCAGAAATATGACGCGAGAACCTATGTCCAACCCCTAAAGAAATACCATCAGATAGAGTTGTGTAATCATTATAGTCATACACAGAGTGAAAGATAGAGAAGTTACCACTAAAGTCACTATCATTAAGTCTATTGTTAGAGATATTAAATGAGTAACTTTGTGTTGTTTCAGACTTTTCAGCCTTAACCCCTACGTTTATACCTGAACCCCAGATATTTCTATCATTTACACCTAGACTAACAAGGATACCACCATAACTACCATATCCACCACCTATCTGAATATTACCTGTTGGTGCCTCTTTTACTTTTACAATTAAATCCATTGTAGAGTTATTAATTCTCTTCTCTTCAATAGTATTTCCATCAAAAAACCCTAAACGTCCAAGAGAATTTCTAGAGTCTTTAAGGTCAGTTAGAGAGTACATATCTCCAGGCCCTAAATATAATTCACGACGAATAACTCTATCAAGCGTTCTAGTATTTCCAGATATTACTACATTTCTTATCTTAACTTTTGTTCCAGGATTGATTTTAAAGACCACTTCAACAGTATGGTCTTTTTTATTCTTTTTAAGATCTGGAACTACTTGAACAAATGCATAACTTTTATCAGCTATAAGAGTTTTTATTTTTTGAGAATCATCACGGAATGTTTTTATATTAAAGATTTCACCTTTTTTAAGTGTTATTATCTCTTTTATCTTCTCGTGGTCTATAACCTCTTTTGTTTGATGAATCGAAACACCAGTAATTGTATACGCCTCACCCTCTTCTATCTGATAACTCATATCAGCAGTATAGTTGTCAAAATTTACTCTCACAAACGGCTGTTCTATTTTTGCATCTAGATATCCATTCTGCATATAAAAGTCACGTATTCGCAAATTATCATACTCTAAATCTGCAAGACTCATTTTTCCATCATTCTGTCCCCAGAACCAACCCATAAACTCACGCTCTTTATTTGATATTACACTATCAAAGTCATCACTATCAACACCAATCACTCCACTATACTGTAGCTTTTCAATACTAATCTCTTCACCTTCGTTAACAACAAATGTTACTTTAATACTACCATTTTCAAGATACTCTTTTTGAATCTCTACAACACTATCAATCTTACCTTCTTGGTTCAGTGCAGCAATAATTCTTTTCTTAGCCGCTTCTAATCTTTTCTCATCATAAAGAGAGCCTTTTTTTATCTGAATAACTGTCTCTTTAATATCATCTTCACTCTCTTTCCAGCCTTTGAGGTCTATCTGAGAAATTATCGCTTTTTCTTTAAAATAAAAAGTTAAGTCTCCTTCTTCTAACTCAACCCATATATCATTAAAGTAACCTTGCTTAAAATACTTCTTGATTGCATCATTAATCATTCTAGAGTCAACATCATCACCTTTATCAAACTCTAGCATTCTTAGTGCAACAGGCTCTGATATGTGTAGCATTCCCTCATATTTTATAGTTTTAATAATTTGTGCAGATAAGTGTGAGGTAAAAAATATAAATAAAATTGTTAAAAGTATTCTCATTAAAGTTCCATATTCAAAATTAGAAGAGATTCTACCTATTATGTGGTTAATATTAAGTAAATCTAGTATAATTTTGCAAATAAATAAAAAGAAACTATTATGAATGTAGCAATTGTTGGATTAGGACTGATGGGTGGCTCACTTGCTCTTAGTCTTAAAAAATTAGATTTTATTGATTCTATCGTTGGTAGTGACCATAATGCTGAGCATCAAAAGACTGCATTAGAGTTAAACTTAGTAGATAAGTTTGTTAAATTTGAAGAGGTAAAAGAGTATGATGTTCTCTTTTTAGCGATACCTGTAAATGGTGTTATTGAGTCATTAAAAAAACTGACTGATGTAAGTGAATCAACTACTATAATTGACCTTGGAAGTACAAAAAATAAAATAGTCTCCTCTATACCACCTAGTATTAGAAAAAACTTTGTTGCAGCACATCCAATGACTGGAACTGAAAACTTTGGTCCAAGTGCAGCAATAGAAGGTTTATATGATGACAAAGTTGTAGTTTTATGTGATTTAGAAGATAGCGGTGAACTTCAACAAAATGTATCTAAAAAGATATTTAAAGCACTCCATATGAAAAAGTACTTTATGAAAGCAGACGAGCACGATAGACACGCTGCGTTTATCTCTCATATGCCTCACGCCATCTCTTACTCGCTTGCCAACACTGTTATGAAACAAGAGAATAAGCATAATATTTTAGCTCTTGCAGCCGGTGGGTTTCGTTCTATGAGTAGGTTAGCAAAAAGTTCACCTGATATGTGGGAAGATATTTTCAAGCAGAACAAATCTAATCTACTTGAGGCTATAGAACTTTTTGAAAAAGAGCTAGCAAATATCAAAGAGAATATCAAAAACAATGAGTGGCAAAAAGTTCATAAAGAGATGTCTGATGGGCATAAGCTACACGATATTTTAGACTAAATATCGCTAGCTTATTTCATATTTTTTGAGCAACTCTTTTAAAACCTTTTTATCAATTTTCTTCTTATCTTGAGAATAGAGGTTATTTTCTAAAATATCTAAAATATCTTGAACCTCTTTGTCGTCTTTAAATGGAAGTAGTTTCACTAAAAGCAGTTTTTCATCTTTTATGTTCAGACTCTTTTCACGCTTGAACATACTCCATGGTTTAAGAATCATCAATACTATTCCAAAAACAATTCCAAGTACAAAAACCAATGACACAAGGATTGGGTTCAACGCACTTGTAACTACTTCAGTTTTTACTTTAACTTCTTCTTTCACTCCTGTTTCATCTCTTTTTATCTTAAGCTCAGGTTTTACCTTTGCTCCAAGAACTTCAACTTTAATCTCAGAAGTTGAAACAGTCTCTATTTTATTAGTTTTTGGATTAAAAAACTTAAGTTTAAATGGTGGAATTACAAAATCGTTATCTCCAACAAGAGCTAATTTTTGAGTAAGTTTCATCCCCTTCACTAATATCTTTTCATCAAATACACTTACATCTTCTATATAAGGTTTAAAAGTTTTTATATCCTCTAAATTACCGCTACCATGTACTTCAACAGTTACGTTTACAGCTTCATTCGGACTTATTTTTGTTTTATCAGCTTTTGCGCTAATAGTAAACTCACCAACTAAAGAAGCACCAAAAGGAATTGGTTTTATATTTAAATCTAACTCATTTGAGAAGTAACTCTTCCACTTAATCTGTGGAGAGAACGAACCCCATACATCTCTTGATGATGTACGAGAAGCTATAGATATTTGAGCCGGTTCTATTTTTAGACTGCCTTCTCTCTGTGGGGCTAAAATATATCTAACAGAAGTAATCGTATACTCACCATCATTTCTACGCTCAGGTTTTGACTCATCTTTTATCCAAAATCCTTTCATTGGAGGTGCTATAAATTTACTATCAACTGCTTCTGCACGTTTTTTTTGTTTAAACTCCAAAGTCACTTCGAAAGGTTCACCAACATAAAATTCTTTTTTTTCTGTTTTTAGATTTAAGATAAAATCTGCATTTTTATCTTGGCTCATTGGTTTTACTACTACTTCTAAAGCCTTTGAAGTCTCTATCTTTCCATCAATTTCTACATCAATAGGTTTAATTTTACAAGATTTCATAGGCATAAATTTATAACTCAAAACATAGCTTTTTTTATAATCACCATTTACAATCTCTATACTTGTTTGAGAAGAAGTTGAAATCACATCAGAGTCACAGATAGTATTTATAATTGGTCTTTGAATATCATTTCCATTTATCTTAAGAGAGAAAATCACCATTTCTCCCTTTGTAACGCTACTGTAATTTACATTAGAGACAACACTTGCATATATAATATTTGATATAAAAAGTAATAAAAAAAGTATCTTACCAAGGCTTTTCATTTTTTTCCTTATTTTTCATTTTTTGTTCGTTTAATCTGTAAAGATAAGTATTTTGCTTTGAGTTTAACTTATTGAGCCATTTTGCTTCTTCAGCATCACTCATCCCTTGAAGTTTTGAATCCGACGCAGCTCCACCGTTCTCTTTCTTCTGGATTTCCTCTTTCTTTTTATCTTTTAACTCTTTTGCCTGTTGCTTAGCATTTCCTGCTTCATCGCTATCACTTGGGTCTTCATCACTATCATCGCCCTCTCCTTTAGACTTACTATCATCAGATTTGTTCTTATTATCAGGATTTTTTTCTTCATCAGATTTATTACTTTTTGAGCTATCATTATTTTTTGAGTCTTTGTTTTTATTCTTATTCTTTGTATCATTTGCTTCATCCGCATTATCACCTTTTTCATCAGTTTTTTGCTCTTTAGATTTTTTATCTTTATCTGCTTTATCGTCTTTCTTTGATTTCTCTTTATTCTCTTCTAGAGCCTTTTTAACAGCCTCTAGGTTCTCTCTTGTCAACTTATCTTCTTTGATTTTCAAGGATGCTTCATAATGTTTAATTGCTCTCTCTAAAGTATTTTTTGTACCTAAGCGCGCAAGAGCATTACCCATATTTGATAATTTATTAGCTTTTAACTCTTTATCCTCAACTTTTGCATAGGAGTATGCACTTAAAGCCTTTTCATACTGCTTCTCTTTATAGTAAGCATTTCCAGCATTATAATAAGCTTGTCCATTACTATTTTTTTGTGCGTATTTTTCATAGATTTGTGCAGAAGAGTTGTACTCTTTAGAATTATAGAGTTTTTTAGCATCATCTAGCTTTTTAAAGTCAAACATACCTGCAACAGAGGGGGAGCTACTCAAAAATAGTGCAAATAGTATAAATGCAGATACTGGCATACTATGTTTAACTTTTTTACCAATAGAGCTAAAGGCAATGAGTAAAATAAGCATTGCCAGAATTATTGGATAGTAAAATAGGGCAACATATCTTTTTATTTCTTGGCTTTTGAGCTCTTTATGTTCAGAGTTTTTTATTATTTCATGAAGCATAGCTTCAATATCTTTTGACGATGTTGTATTTTGAATATAGACACCACCTGTCTCTGTAGCAAGCTCAGAGATAGATTCATTTAGTTTTGATATTATGATATTATCATTATACTTTATAAATGAGCCATCTCTTTTTTTAATAGGTGCACCCGCTTCTGTACCCATACCAAGGACAAATACAGTGATACCATTTTCTTTTGCATAATCGATTTCTGCTGAAAAATCTGTTTCGTCACCACCATCACTTAAAATCAGTAAATATTTTTTATCTCGATTAGCATTAGTTTTTGCTACTGTCTCTAACATGGTAAGAATATTTGTGCCTTGTTGAGTTATACTCGATGTATCTAGCTTAGATAAAAGAAAAGAGACTGTTTTTGAATCAAAACTAATAGGAGAAACAAGATAGCTATTTTTTGCAAAAGCTATAACGCCTACTCTCTCTTTTGTTGCTTTATTAATGAGTTCAAGAGCTTTTTTCTTAGCCGATTCAAGTCTATTAGGATAGATATCCCCAGCCAACATAGAGTCTGAAATATCCAATGCTATAATTATGTCGGCACTCGTTGACTTAACTTTCACTTTTCCATTCTCTAAAACTGGATTGGCTAATGCTAAGATAAGCAATACCCCTACCAAAAAAAACAGACTATTTCTTGCCTTTAAAGTAAGTGAATTACTGTTGACTCTTAATCTATCCATAACACTATCTGAAAAGTAGTGTTCTAGTGATTCTTGCTGCATTATAAGCAGTATAAACAGCACAATTAAAACTGGTAACATATAGTATATAAATTCAGGATGCAAAAATGTCATTAGTTATACCCCCTTCTATTTCTAAAAAATACATAAAGCATTAAAGAGAAAAATGAGATAAAGAGCGGAAACGAATAGTAGTATTTCAGATAGTTGAATGTTTCATTTTCTATCTCTGATTTTTCCAACTCATTTATCTTTGCATACACTGCTCCAAGTTCATTTGCACTTGCGGCTCCAAAAGCTACTCCCCCTGTCTCTTTTGCAATTTTAAGTAGTATTTTTTTATTGTACTCGTTAGGTCCGCCTATTCCTATCGGGTAAACCTTTACACCCTGTTTTTTTGCCAAATCCATAGCTGCATCATATGGAAATTTACTATCAGGCGTATTGTATCCATCAGTCAATAAAATAGCGATTTTTGTTTTTGACTTAGACATTTTAAGTAAATTTACACCCTGTGCAAGTGACTCATAAAGGGCTGTAAATTTTCCAGCCATCCCAATATAAAGATTTGACACTATACCTCTTAAGATATTAGCATCATAAGTGAGTGGTGACGCTATAAATGAATAGGTTCCGAAAACCACAATCCCAATATTATCATTTTTTCGACTCGCTATAAAGTCAGATACTATCCCTTTTACAACATCAAAACGTGTTAAGTCTCTGTCAGATTTATCAAAACCTTTTGCTTGCATAGACTGAGAAGCATCTAAAATAAGCGCTATTTCATAACCATTTTTTGGTTCTAGCTCAAAAGGTTCATCTTTTACAGGTGACATAAGTGATAGTATAAGCATTATAATACCCAGCCATTTTAAAAAAACAAGTAGCTTAGATGCACTCACTGACGCTTGCATAAACTGTGCAGTATGAGGAAAATATATAGACGGCAATCTCATTTTACAAACATTAGCACAAAGAATAAAAAATAGAATAACTAGAGCTACACTTGGATACTCAAAATAAAGGCCGTCAAACATCAATCATACCCTTGTAGAGTTCAATATATCCTAAAGTCTCATCATCAAACTCTTTAACAGATTTTTTATACTTAAACTGTTCAAGTCTTGATGTAATATTTTTATACATCTCTGATTCTCTCTCTCCATCATTGGCAAATGTTATGCCATATCTACTTATTGCATAGGCTGCATTTTTAGTATCAGTTAAATCAAGTGAATTTAAAATTTTAAGATGCTCTTTTCTTTCGTTGTATGCATTTCGTTTTTGTATATATTTATATATAAGATAGGCAAGAACACTTAACGCTAAAACAGCCAAAAAAACAGCACCTAAAAAATAATAAAAAGAGTACTCTTGTACTTCAACTATTGACTTTATATCGTGAAGAGGAACATCATATACTTTTTGAATATTTTTCATTATCTTCCCTCAAACAATCTTCTAAGTGCAACACTCACATTAGAGTCTGTGTATACTTTTGTAAAACGCACCTGATGCTTTCTAAATGTTTCATAAAGCAATCTATCGTGGATTTGTACTTTTTTAGCATATGCCTCAACTGAAGATGAGTTAAAGTCACCTTCTAAAACAGCTCCACTCTCAGGGTCAACTAGAGAAGAAAATCCCATTTTCGGTGGTTTTTCTTCTAAGTGGTCTCTTACGATTACTGCAACAACTTCATGCTTTTTTGCAAGTAATTTAAGATCTGGAATCTCAAAAAAATCACCCACTATTAAGATAAGAGATTTACGTTTTAATCTTTTATAAAGTGTTTCAGAAATAAATTTAAAATCCACCTGTTGGTTAAGTGCTTCAAACTCTAAAATCTCTGAAACACTACGTTGAATTTGATGTAATTTTTTAC
>JAGGWO010000168.1 GCA_021157485.1 Sulfurimonas sp.
AGGTGAAAACTTTGTCCACTCAGCAGTTGAGTAGATAATAGTTGGGATATCTTTAGTTGCACATGACTCGTAAGCTTTAAAACAAGTTGCAGTATGTGGATCCATTAAATAACCATCTTTAAAAGTTGATTTTATATACTCCTTACCTTGCTCATCACTACAATAATCAGCCACAAATATCTCTTGAAGTTTGGACAGCTCATTAGCTGTTAATGTATATATACCTTTCGTATCAAGGTCATTCATTAACTCTCTTGTTCTCTGTGCCCCATAAAGACCAAAAAGTACACGCTCAACATTTGAAGATTTTAAAATATCCATAGCTGGTGAAGTTGTAAGAATCAGTTCTTGATTACGCATATCATAAACACCAGTTTGAATAAGACGAGTTAAAATATTGTTCTCATTTGAAGCGATTATTAGCTTCTCAACAGGAAGTCCCATAAGCATTCCGTAGTAAGCTCCAAGAACATTTCCAAAGTTTCCACTTGGTACATTAAGGTAAACTTTTTCACCCATCTTTGTAACATCTTGTCTTACTAACTCTAAGTAGTTATGAATGTGGTAGATGATTTGGAAAATAATACGTCCAAAGTTTACAGAGTTTGCAGCTGATAGTGAGATATGTTTCTCTTTTAAAGTTGCTTCAAAACTTTCAGATGAAAGAAGATTTTTAAGAGCTGCTTGAGCATCATCAAAATTTCCGTTGATTCCAATAACTTTCAGGTTAGGTGCATCTTCTGTAACCATCTGCAAACGTTGAACATCAGAAGTTCCTTTTGCAGGATACATACAAGCTACTTGAATGTTCTTTTTATTTTTAAAAGTCTCTAGGGCAGCTGGACCTGTGTCTCCACTAGTAGCTGCTAGAATTAGATAGTTTTCACCTCTTTTTTGTGCAACAGAGGATAATATATGACCAAACGGCTGAAGTGCCATATCTTTAAAGGCACGAGTAGGACCGTGATAAAGCTCACTTACATAGAGGTCTTCTTTTACTTTAACAACAGGAACAGGATTAGAAGGATTATCAAACTTATCATAAAGATTTAGAGCTTCATCAATAACACTCTTCTCAATATCAATCTCAAAACGTGAAAGTAAATCTGATGCTAATTCCTTATATGAAGAGTTAAGATGTTTGTTTAAAAATTCAAGTCCGAGCTCAGGAAGAGTCTCTGGTACGTAAAGTCCACCAAAAGAAGCTATCGGTGAGAGCACTGCTTGTGAAAATGTTACTGTCTGGGGTTTAGTTTTATCGAATCCGCGAGTCTGAATAAAGTTCATAAATTTCTCTGTTTTATATTTTTGAAATTATATCTAAAATTGACTATATTTTAAATATCCAAACTTAATCGTCTTCCTCTCCATCATATTGTAAGAAGAGTATTGTAATCCATATAAGCATGATAATTGCAACAATCTCATACCCAATTGCCCATACTATAGGAAAAGAAGATGTATCAAGCATAGTATAACTATCAACATTACCTCTAGCAATAGTTAAAAATAGAAATAGACTACCGACGATATAAGGAATTAAAAGTACATACAGTGTATATGCAACACCTTCCCACTCTTCAGGAACATATATATAATCTTTAAAATCTACTTTCTTAGAACCAAAGCTTCTAGCCTTAGTCTTTCTAGTCTGAGCAGCTTTTTTATTTCTCTCAGCATTAAGAATTTGATTATAATAGTACATGTTACGCTGTTCGGTCTGTTTCTCTTTCATTTCATCCATAACATTCCCTGTTAATTATTAACACTATTATATCTTGCATAGAATTAATACAATATTAATTACCCTAGCGAAACAATCTTATCGGATTTATATGGTAAGATTTTTGTGTAACTTCAAAGACAAGTTCGTCACTAACACGCCCTATAGTATAACCTTTTTTAATCTTTTTACCTTTTTTTATATTTGGAGAAATTTGAGAAAGGTTTGCATAGATAGTGTGTAATCCATTTTTATGTTCTATGATTACAATATTATCTAATACCGCTGTTTTATCAGCATAAATAACCTTACCATTAAATACTGTTTTCACTTTAGCATTTGCTTTTCTTGGTTTTAAAGATATTGATTCATTAAAGATTTTTATTCCATAAATAGGGTCAGTATAAGTACCATACTTTTTAGTCATTGTATAAGAATCTAGTGGAGCTATAGTTTTTTTACCTCTATATCTTTTAGTCTTAATAGCTTGATAAGAGCTACCATGCTTTTTGACTTTAGGTAGGTTCTCATTTGAAACTATACTTTTACGTTTAAAAGCCTCTCTTCTCTCTTTTTCCTGTTTCGCTTTTTTAGCTTTATCTATTTTTATAATATTAAGTTGTGCTAGTGTTTTCTTTAGAGCATTTTGTTTGCTGATAAGTTTTTTCAACGCTTTTTTATAAGAAGATTTTGATAGCTCTAATTTTTTGAGTGCTTTTTTATTTGCTTTTTTTGTCTTAAGCAGCTTTTTTCTTTTCTGATCTATATTTGTAATAGCTACTTCAAGTTTATGGGTATGATTTTTTAAAATATCTATATTTTTTGAGTTTGAATAGAATTTTTTATTTAACTTTTTTGCTCTTTTCTTTGAGGCACTGAGCATATTGTTTAGTACTTCAAACTCTATGAGAGACTCTGCGTTTACAGCATAATCCTCTTCTAAAATTACAGAGAGGGAAACACTCTGAGCAATAACAAAAACAAGCTCTTCTTCTATAGAGTTTTGCTCTTTTTTCAGCTCACGTTGATACCCTTTAAGTTGAACAAGTTGCGTAGAGTTATCTTTATAAGAACTCTCTTTTATTCCTAGTTCTTTTTCAAGTTTTTTAAGATATTTATTTTGCTTCTCAAGCTCTTTTTTCTGTTTTAAAATAGCCTTTGCTGTCTTGGCCATTTTCCTGTTTATATTTGAGTAGTTTTTAGAATATGAGCTCATCCTAGAGTTTGTCTTAGAGATTTTCTTATTTATATCATCTTTAGCATTTAAAAATGACAGAACTAAAACTAAGGTTAAAAGTAAACGAATCATACCTCTTCTTTATGCCCTAAAACTATCATAGATGCTAACATAATCGATAAGAATACAGATACACCTAAAAGTAGTAAAAAATCATACAGAGGGTCAAAAATTACAATTTTTATGCCTATGTAATTAAACTGCTCTAAAACCCATGCACTTGAAGATATATATGCAAAAAGTCCAAAGGCTAAAGCACTGGCTATCAAAGCATCAACTATGGAGAGTCTAAATAAAACTGCAGAACGCAGCCATGTAGGTGCACCAAACAGCCCCATTATACTCATACGTTCATTATGTTTAAACTGCCAGATTTTAAGCTCTTTAAAGATAAGTAATATGGTTACAACAAACATCGAAACTGAGAAGACGGATATTACAGTTTTAAAGAGGAGCAACAACTTATATGTCGTATCATGGTTGTGAGAAAAGTTTTCTACCTTAGTGATAGATCTATTTTTTAAGAGATTTTTAGTCAAACTCTCTATCTCTTTTGGTGTAGGATAGTGCGTTAATTTAATTTTATAGAATTTTGGAAGTGTGAGTTTTAAAAGTTCCATATTTTTCTTTGTCATACCCGTATTTAACCTTTCTATTACACCGTCGGGTGTCAAGGCTGAGACTTCAGAGATTATTTTATTTGAACTTATAATTGCTTTATCATCTAATCTTTTATTTGAGACAACAACGACTGAATAAGTAGTTGCCAAATTCTCTTTGTATGAGTCAATCGATCTATCAACAATAATAAAAACTTGCAGAGAAAAAAGAATACTAAGCAGTGCAATTACTAAAGAGAGATGATTCTTAATTGACTTCATGGATGCTCCCGTACTCAATATGGAAATGTTTATATTCGATATTCATGGTCTCTGGAATATGGTGGGTAACAACTATAACCGTAGTTTTAAGTTGAGTATTTGCACCCTCTAAAAGGTTCCATATCAGTTGTGATGAGTAATCATCGAGGTTACCTGTAGGCTCATCAGCTAAGATAAGAATCGGGTTATGTGAGAGTGCTCTAGCCATCGCAACTCTCTGCTGCTCACCACCACTAAGCTCTAAAGGGTATTTACCCGCTTGGTGTTTGAGGCGAACATGTTTAAGTAGCGAATCTACCTGATTTTGAGTTACAGTTTTTTCATATCCATTTATGATGAGTGGCAACATAATATTTTTCTCAATCGTCCACTCTTTCACAAGTTTATAATCTTGAAAAACAATACCGATATGTTTTCTTAAAAAGTTAAGTTTACTTCCTGAGACACCACGAAGTTCAACCCCTCCAACAACTAGACTGCCCTCTTTAGGCTTGAGCGCACCATACATAGATTTTAATAGTGTTGATTTTCCACTACCACTCGCACCAGTAATAAAGATAAAACTACCAGAATTAATAGAAAAATTTACCTTATTGATAATTGTTTCATTATTTGAATAAGAGAGAGAGAGATTATCCGCGATTATGACTTTATCCATTAAGAACCTTGTCTAAGAACTTGTGTGCAACTATATTGCTTTTTGATTTAAGTGGAATTTCGGGATAGTATGAAATCCTATCACCATCAATAAGTATGTAAGTGTGTTCAGGTCTATCAAAACTTCCCATAGAGATACGAAGCATAACACCATTTTGAGTTTTGTACAGTCTCTCAAAATGAATAAAACCACCCTCAAATCTCTGTGTAGTAGCGTGTAGTTTTAAAACACTCTCATGTGAGGCACTGAATGTAGAGAACTTAAAATCACCCTCGATTACTAAAGGTAAAGACTCCTCTTCATTTATCATAGTTACATCATAGATATTTTTCTCCATTTTTTTCCATCTATCTTCATACTTGGAACTTATGGCAATATCTTTGTTTTTATTTATATGTAAAACTGTCTTGTTAAATGCAATAAAAGTCTCATAAGAGTAGGCGTAGTAGTTTTCACTATCTGTACGAAGTTCAAGTTGTCCATCTACTTTTAAAACACGTCTAGCCTCTTCTATAAAAGATGTTGAAATAACTCTTCTATGTGGTTTTTTATCCCATGGAACTGGAAAGTGAACGTAAACCTTACCTACAATATTTGAAGGGATAAGTTCCATAAAAAGTCTTGCGTCATAATCAAGAACAAGTAAGTTATCCAACTCTTGAATACTTACCTGCTTTAGAACTTGTTCAATCGAAGGTCTATGAATCTCAATACCTATAAAAAGTATATCTGGATTAGCTACAGCTTGATGAATCAGGTGACGACCAGAACCGAATCCAACCTCAACTCTCACTTCTCTATCACATGGAAAATCTTGAGCAAAATACTCTATCTTTTTAAGAGCAGTAGAATCTTGGAGATGGATATTTTTTTGATACTCTGGAACATTTGAAGATATTACATTGAGTTTTGCAATTTCAGCATACCCTAAAAGAGCACGGTGAACACTATATATAGAAGCTGGACGAGTAAGCTTGTCAGATTTAAGCAAAGATCTGTTCTCTTCTACTTTTACTAAAAGAAAAAAATCTTCATCCTCTACTGTAACTGATATTAACTTCTCATCTTCATGATTAGAATTTGACGCGATGAAGTTAAAACTAACCTCATCAGTTGAACATGGAAACTCTATCTCTTTAAACTCTTCTATATGTAAATGCGGCATTAAATCTCGTTTAAATCTAGGTCTTGTACTGGTGAGATAGTCTCTTTTGTCTCTACTTCTTCTTGCACAGGTGCATCAACTATCTCTTCTTTGATTGCTTCTTTTTTAGCAGGTATTATTTTATCTGATTCTTTAGTTTTGATTTTTATTTCAATACTTGGTTCAGATTTTATACCATATTTATCAACACCATAAATTACATATGTATACTCTGAATCTGGTAATATCTCTTTATCTACAAACTTCTTACCTTTCACACCTTCAAAATCTTCAGTAACTTTATCTACCCAGCTTTTTTTATGTGTTTTTATAACTGTAAAAGTTTTAATTCTTGAATCAGCACTGCTCCAAGTAATTTCAATATTTTTACCAATCTCTTTTGCTTTTACAACATCAGGAGTCTCTGGTTTTGGTAGTGTCATTCCTTGAATTGATAACTTTTCATGTTTAGATTCTAAGCCATCTTTATCGACAACGCTTACTCTATAAAAATAACTTTTACCATCTTCATCTATTTTATCTTCAAGCTTATTATTATGAAGCGTAGCTATTAAATCATATGAGCCATCTACACTCTCAGATCTGTAAACATAGTAGAGATTAAAATCTTTAGCTTTTGATTTTTCCCAGTTTATTTTGATCTTTTTAGGAAGATTTTTAGTTGTTGTAATTTCACTTATACCTTTTGGCAGAGCTTTTGTTATAACTTTAACAATCTGACTTGGTGAAGATGTAATATCATCATATGTATAGACACGAACACGATAGTTATATACAAAGTTATCTTTGAGGTCTAAATCTATATACTCAGCGTTTAATCTTCCCTCTACTACAGCTAGTTTTGACCATTTTTCATCTTCGAGTGTTTTTCTCTCAATAATATATGATTTTACTTTCTGATTTGAATGTGGTCTCCAGATGACTTTCGCAGATCTTGGCATATCCGTAATACTGTGAATCCAAGATACTGATTCTAATACTGGAAGTGAGTTTAAAACTATAACTCGACTTCGGACACCTTCAGACTCTTTAGCAAAAGTTTTAAATGCATAGCTATATTTTGTATCGGGAACTACGTTTATATCTACGTAGTGAGTTGTAAATCTACTCTCAATTGTTTTATAGTACGCTAACTCACCCTTAGTCTCTTTTGTGTCTGAATTTTTCTTGTAAATATAAATACCCTTAACTCTAGGGTCTGTAATGCTTTTCCACTCAAAAGCGATTGCATTCATATCTACAACTGTACCATTCTTAGTCAGTGTAACCATCGGGAGAGTAGCGTCAATTACTACCTCTTCTTTTGGTTTTGGTGTGGCACCACCACAACCACTAAGAACTAGTAGTGAAGCTGCGCAAAATGTACTCAGTGTCCATAACTTCATTTATAATCTCCAAATTAAATTTTTTATCTATATTTTCCTTCATTATATCATCAAATTCTGCATGAAAAGACAATTTCTTTCTAGTTGTTGGATGAATAAAATATATTATGTAAGCATGTAACAAAATTCGTTGTGCTTTTTCTGCTTTTGGATTTAGTCCATAGATATGGTCGCCTAATATATGACGATTCATACTCTCTAAATGAACACGAATCTGATGCGTTCTACCAGTAAAAAGTTTACAAGCTATAAGCTGATTTCTTTCATCGCTGCTTAGAGCCAACTGTTTAAACATAGTTTTCGCATACTTTCCATGCGCTAGTCCACACGCCATTTTCAGACGGTTATTAGAACTTCTGCCTATATTTGACTCTATAACAGTTATATCATCTTTTAAAGGTGGTGATATTACTGCAATATAGTATCTTCCCATACTCTTATCTTGAAGTTGCTCTGATAAAAACTCATGAGCTTTATTATTTTTAGCGACAACCATAGTTCCGCTAGTTCCCTTATCTAAACGGTGAACTATTCCATGACGCTCTTCACCACTAATAGTTGAGAGTCTAATACCTTTGTGTTTTAACCAATCAACTAAAGTTGCTTCTTTTACACTAGGTGCTGGATGAACTGTAACGCCACTAGGTTTATTTATAACTAAGACATCATCATCTTCATAAAGAATCTCTACATCAAAATTAACTTCAAGAGCTTTTTCTTGCTTAGCTTCTGGAAATTCTACTTTTACAGTCTGATTCAGTTTTAACTTTACTCCCGGACGAGGCACTTTTTTTCCATCAACCCAAACGCAATCCTGTTTTATCAGTTGTGCTATTTGAGAACGTGTTTGTCCTATCTCAGATGCTAAAAATGTGTCTAATCTTTGCGGTAAATTACAAACATAGCTTTTTGTTTCTCTCATTATGTCCCTTTTGTGATACAATATTTATAAAATAATTTGGAGTTATAAATTTGTGGAGATTTGATAAGAGTATTTTAGCACAATTTGACTTTTTTTCTATCATTCTAATCATACCTTTGATAATAACTTCTAATTGGCTTATCGGAGAAGTTATTCCAGCACTCGCTCAAAAGCAGAGTGCCTATGTAGGTGTCGCATTTATAACATTTATAGTTATCTTTTTACTCCCTATTCGTCGTATGAGTTGGCTTATACCTCTTATATACTGGGTAAATATAATTTTACTTTTAGCAGTTGAGTTTTTTGGTCACGCTAGACTTGGTGCGCAAAGATGGATAGACATTCCTTTTGTAAACGCAACTATCCAGCCCTCAGAGTTTGTAAAACCAGCACTCATTTTAATGCTTGCATATTTAATCCATAAAAATCCACCTCCGATACATGGCTATAGAATCAAAGATTTTTTTAAACTCTCTCTTTATATCTTACTTCCATTTATTCTTATAGCGAGAGAGCCAGATTTAGGAACTGCTTTGGTATTACTACTTATTGGATATGGTGTTCTCTTTTTTGTTGGGGTTTACTGGAAAATTTGGGCTACAATAATCACAGTTGTATTACTCTTAGCACCTATATCCTATAAATTTTTGCTACATGATTATCAAAAAGTGAGGATTAATGACTTTTTGAGTGAAAAACCATCCTATCATGTTCAACAATCAATAATTGCTATTGGTTCAGGTGGGTGGACAGGAAAAGATAAAGAGGATGCAACACAAACGCAGATGCGTTTTTTACCTATTGCTACGAGTGATTTTATCTTCGCTTTTGTAGTTGAAAGAACTGGATTTTTGGGAGCGTTAGCTCTTATACTTCTTTATGTAATGCTCATTTTGCATCTTCTTAGTCTTAGTATTTTTAACACTGACTACTACATCAAAGTCGTAACTGTCTCTATCTCTTTTATGATTTTTATCTATATGGGGGTAAATATTGCGATGACCATTGGATATGCTCCTGTTGTAGGAGTTCCACTACCCATGTTTAGCTATGGCGGTAGTAGTTTTATAAACTTCATAATACTTTTTGCAATAATGCAGAATCTAATTACCTTTAGATATAAAGATATGTATGATGTTAGAGGAACAAAAAGCTTTGTCTAACGTGAGCTTTTAGCCACGCACTTCTTTAATCGCAGTATACGCTTCATTTAATCTTTTTGTTTTCTCTTGTGAAAAGTCTAACATATCCTGAGGTAACCCTTTAGAAATCAGAGAGTCGTAGTGATACTCTTTCATAAGTCTTCTATAATTTTTCTTTATTACATCAAAACTATCACTTGATGATGATTCCAACTCTTCATAATAACTCTGCATTTTATCTACACTACCGTTAACACCTGAGTACTCATTTCTAAAGTTTGAGCTATATCTACTCTGATAGCCATTTCTCGAGGCATTTTCAAAATTTTTAAATGCCTCGGTATAGATAAGTTTTACTCCAACAAGTAAAAAGAAGTTAAATGGGAAAAAAAGAATTCTCGGAGCAAAAATAAGAAGTAAAATACCAATAACAATGCTTCCAAAACAGAAACCTAACCACATAACTTCAAGAAAGATTCCAAGAGCAATAAACGCAAGACCAAAGATTTTTTTCATAATTGTTAATATCCTTTATTAGAAATCGGATTATAGCAAAATAAAGAGGGAGTTTTTAACTAGTGTGTTTATTTTTGAATTAGTTGTGCTTAAGTTTTTAACGAAGCATACTCTAGTATGTGAGTTGAAAAGTTAAGTGCAAATAATCAAAAAGAAATGGCGCGGTGGACGAGATTCGAACTCGCGACCCTCTGCGTGACAGGCAGATATTCTAACCAGCTGAACTACCACCGCACCTATATTGTAAAGAAGTGTTTTACAAAAGTAAAACTTGTCACATCTGTTTTAATTAAAAAACTTGTATTTTGATTTAGTTGTGCTAAAGATTTTGGCGAAGCGTACTAAAGTACGTGAGCTAAAAGCTTTCGTGCAAATAAACAAAATATGGTGGGCATTACAAGACTCGAACTTGTGACATCTACCTTGTAAGGGTAGCGCTCTACCAACTGAGCTAAACGCCCTCTGCTTTTTACTTTACTCTGCGTTAAGTTTTCTTTCGGATACTTACGTATTCCTCTTTCAAACTTGCCTTGATTAAAGAAAAAATCAAAAATTTTAGAAATAAATCTAAACACCAATTAAAATGGCGACCCCTAAAGGATTTGAACCTCTGTAACTACCATGAAGTGATAGTGTCCTTGGCCACTAGACGAAAGGGTCACTTTCATTAACAAAAGGTTTATAAATAAATGGTGGGCATTACAAGACTCGAACTTGTGACGTCTACCTTGTAAGGGTAGCGCTCTACCAACTGAGCTAAACGCCCATGAAAACTATGCTTTATAAACTAATAAATAAAATAGCATTCACAAACTATGGCGACCCCTAAAGGATTCGAACCTATGTTCCTACCATGAAGTGATAGTGTCCTTGGCCACTAGACGAAAGGGTCACT
>JAGGWO010000069.1 GCA_021157485.1 Sulfurimonas sp.
CTTTACAGGTACTATAATTGTTTATGCCTTTGATTTAAGACATCTAAATAACTCTCATACATTAGAGATGATGGGTGAGTTCGGTATAGTCTTTTTGATGTTTACCATTGGACTTGAGATATCATTGGCTAAGATGGGCTCAATGAAAAAAGAGATATTTGGCAATGGACTTTTGCAGGTTGGACTTACAGCAATTGTTGTCTATGTTATAAGCCATTATCTCTTTAGTTTAGATATGAAGTCATCACTTATTATAGCTCTTGCGTTTGCTCTCTCCTCAACCGCTGTTGTGCTTAGTTATCTAAAGAGCTCAAAAGAGATATACCGTCCTTATGGTCAAAAGGCTACCGGTATATTAATCTTTCAGGATATCGCAGTTATCCCAATTTTGATTCTGATAAGTTTTTTATCTTCAGATGCTAATGAGAATGTTTGGGTCATTTTAGGAAATACCCTTTTTAGTGTTGTTGTAGTCCTTGGGCTTCTATTTATTGTGGGTAAAAGAGTTATGACTTGGCTTCTACACTTCTCAGCATCATCAGAACTTGAAGAGTTGTTTATGGGCTCTGTGCTTTTTATAGTTCTTGGAGCATCACTACTTGCTTACTACATGGGATTTACATATTCTCTTGGCGCTTTTGTAGCAGGTATGATTATAGCTGAGACAAAGTACCATCATAAAGTAGAGGCTGATATAGCTCCCTTTAAAGATATTCTTCTTGGTACATTTTTTGTTGTAGTTGGGATGAAGATTGATGTTTTTCTTTTTATAGATAAGATAGAGTTGATTGTAGCACTATTTGTAGGAGTTTTACTTCTTAAAACAGCGATTATCTATGTTGTAGTTCGTCTCTCTTCAAAGCATACTACATCTTTCAAGACGGCTTTAGCCCTCTCTCAAGTCGGTGAGTTCTCTTTTGTTATATTTGCAGTTGCAAGTCAAGGTGGAATTTTAGATGAAGATCTGGCTCAGTTTTTAGTTTTAATAGTAATTTTTTCAATGATAATTACTCCATTTTTTATTACTAGAATTAAAAAGATTGTTGAGTTCCTATCACGTGAGACTAGTGCTGTAGAAGAGCTAGCACCACTAGCCGATAGAAAAGACCATGTAGTTGTATGTGGATATAATTCAGTTGGTAGATTTGTTACTGCTCATCTTGATGAATTAGGTGTTTCATATATAGTTATTGATAACAGTTATAGGCAGGTTAAAGAAGCGATTAATGATGGCAGAGAGGCGTATCTTGGTGATGCTTCAAAACTATCTATACTGAATGCTATACATATTGAAAACGCAGCGTCTGTAATCGTAACCCTTGATAACATAGAGAAAAAAAGACTTATTAGTGAAGCTATTTTAAATCATACAAAAAATGTAAATTTAATAGTTAAAGTTATTTCATCGCAAGAGAAAGAAAAATTGAAAGATTTAAATATTACGACTATTGTTGATGGAAAAGTTGAGATAGCAAGAGTACTAGTAGAAAGAATGCTTACTTGTCAGTTAAAATACAAGTAAGCTAAAAAGCGTAGCTTTTAGGGACTATTAGTTAGTTGCCGCGTGAACCTGGTTTAATAGCTTCACTTCCATCTTTACAAAGTGGACAAGCATCAGGTGCATACATCTCAAATGTAAAATCAGCTAAAGCAAAAAATGGAATATCTTGAGGTAGTTTACAGTTAGGCTGCGTTTTGATATCAGAGTTTTCGCGTTTACAAAAACCACGATTTGCCAAGGCTGCTGCTCCAACTATCTCTCCGCCAAGTTCTTTTACAACTGCCGCTGCTTCCATAGCAGAACCACCAGTTGTAATGATGTCTTCACACATTAAAACTCTTTCACCTTTTGCGACTTCAAAGCCACGGCGAATATTCATAACACCATCAACTCTCTCAGCAAAGATAAAACGAACATCAAGAGCAGTCGCCAGTGCAAAACCAGCGATAAGACCACCAAGTGCCGGAGCACAAACAGTATCTATCTCAAGTCCACTCTCTCTAATTTGAACAGCAAGTGCTTCTGCTAAAACTTTTGCAGTTTTTGGATCTTCTAAAACTTTTGCTGATTGTAGATAAAACTGAGAGTGATTACCACTGCTAAGTTTAAAATGCCCCTCTAAAAGAGCATCTGCATCCATATATATTTTTTTAATGTCCATGATTAAACTTTTAAGATTTCTTGCTCTTTATCTTTTAAGATAGAGTCAATTTGTGAAGAAAATTTATCAGTTGTTTTTTGAATTTGATCTTGAGCAGATTTTGATTCATCTGTAGTAATCTCTTTATCTTTTTCAAGTTTTTTGATTGAGTCGTTTGCTTGTTTTCTATCATTTCTAAGAGAAACTTTTGCATTTTCACCCATACCTCTCATCTTTTTTGCAGAGTCTTGACGCTGTTCAACTGTCATTGGTGGAAAAAATAGTTTAATAACATCGCCATCATTATTTGGATTTACTCCAATATTTGCAGCAAAAATTGCAGACTCAACATCAGGTAAAAGATTTTTTTCCCAAGGGTTTACAACGATTGTAGTTGCATCAGTAGCTATTACAGAACCAATTTGATCAAGTGGTGTTGGAGTTCCGTAGTAGTCAATTTTTACGTTATCTAAAACAGAGATTAGAACTTTACCAGTTCTAAGTGTTTTAAAGTCTCTTTGCATATGTTCTACGCTTCCTTGCATCTTTGCTTCGCAAGCACTATATATTTCGTTAAGCATTTTGTTTCCTTGAGTGAAAATTAATTGTGATATTGTAGCGAGAAAAATTTAAGAGTGAGTAAAAGGAGTTGTTTTTATAAAGCAGATAGCCTCTCTGAGAGACTATGCTAAAGCTTTATAATTATTTAGCTACTGGAGCTTCTGGTGTAGTAGTAGGAGTTGGTGCAGTTGCTGGAGCAACTACATTTGTATCTTCTATCATGTTGTCAACAACAGATGTCTGTTTGTCTTGTGAGTACATATAGCCTAAAGTTAATGTATTTACTACGAACAAAAACCCGATAGTAAAAGTAGCTTTTGCTAAAAAACTACCTGGACCTTTTGCTCCAAACACAGACTCATTTGAGCCACTGTACGCGCCAAGACCGATACTTGAGCTTTTTTGCAATAGTACTGCTATAACTAAAATTACAACTAAAACAATTTGAGATATAAGTAAAAAACTAGTTGTCATAAATATATTCCTGAATATTAAAAGTTGCGAATTATACCCAAAAAATAATCATAATACAATTTTAGGTATAATTTCAAAAAAGAATTGGGGTATTTAGCTATGAGAGATTTTAGAAAAGTTATATTTTTGTTAATAGTTGCCCTTTTTTTACTTGAAATGTTTGTAGCCAAACAAGATGAAAAAGTAAAAGTACAAAAGCCAATGGTTGCTGTGAGTACTTTTTCTCTTTATGATATTACTAAACATATCTCCGGCGATACATTAGAAATTATAAATATCATACCCTTTGGAGTTGACCCTCACGCATACGAACCTACTCCAAAATCAATGGCAGACATTGTTAAAAGTAAACTTGTTCTATACAGTGGAGCAGGCTTAGAGCCATGGACAGATGGTTTTGAGTTTAAAAATAGAGTAATTGACATAAGTAAATATATGTCATTAAGAGAGCTAAATTCAAATGAGCATGAGCAGCATGACTTTCATGATAGCCAGTGTGCACACAGTAAAATAGATCCACACTATTGGTTGGATTTTTCAAACATGGCAACTGCTACAAATTTAATAACCAAAGAGTTAATAAAAATATCACCATCTAATGAGCTATTATATTTAACAAATAGAGATAACTATTTAAAAATGTTGCAAAAACTTGATGCAGACTATCAAAAAGCATTAACCGGATGTAATCTTGACACTATTATTGTTAATCATAATGCAGTAGGTTATCTAGCTAAAAGGTATGGCTTTCATGTAGAGTCTTTGAGTGGATTTTCACCTGAAGCAGAGCCAAGTGCTAAAAATATGGCAAGATTGATATCTCACGTAAGAGAGCACTCAGTTCCTACAGTTTTCTTTGAAACTTTTGTAAGCGACAGAGCTATAAAAAGTATCGCTGAGGAAGCTAAGGTTTCAGTTGATGTTCTGCAGCCACTAGGAAATATTACAGCTGATGAAGCCAAAGCTAAATTAACTTATGAGCGTATGATGTATATAAATCTAGAAAAAATTTCTAAGGCTCTTATGTGTCGTTAAAGTTCAAAGTTCCTATCTTTGATGTTAAAAATCTAAACTTTAGTGTTAGAGGGCAAGAAATTCTTTCAAATATCTCTTTGGAGATATTTAATGGAGAATATGTTGCTATTATTGGTCCAAACGGCGGCGGTAAAACAACACTCATTAGATTACTCTTAGGTTTAGATAAGCCAACAGATGGAAAAATCAAACTCTACGGAAAAAAGATTAAAAACTTTAAAGAGTGGCATAAAATAGGTTATGTTCCTCAACGTGCCTCTTTAGTAGATGAAAATTTCCCTGCAACAGTTGAAGATATTGTAAAGATGGGAAGAACATCAAAACTCTCTTTTTTCAAAGGTATGAGTGAAGAGGACAAAAACGCAGTTAAAGATGCGATGATAAAGATGGATGTACTGGATTTAAAAGATAAAATGGTTGGTACACTCTCAGGTGGACAACGCCAGCGTGTTATGATAGCAAGAGCACTTGCATCAAGTCCTGAGATACTAATCCTTGATGAGCCAAATACTGGTGTAGATATGGTTTCACAAAAAAGGTTCTATGCACTTTTAGCAAAGCTAAACAAAGATGAAAATATAACTATCGTTTTTATCACGCACGATATTGGAGTTATAGCAGATGACATTGGAAGACTATTTACTATTAATCAAAAAGCTACAATCTGTAATAATCCTAAAGAGACTTTGAGTTGTGAAGATATGAGTGAACTATACGGTATAGAAGCTCACTTAATTCACAATCATAAGCACGAGCATTAGGAGCCTATGATGCTGGAAATGTTTGAATATGAGTTTATGCAAAGAGCGTTTATAGCGGGAATTCTTATCGCTACACTTGCTTCTATCAGTGGAACATACATAGTACTTAGACGCTACTCTTTGATGAGTGAAACACTTGCTCACTCAGCTCTTGTAGGAGTTGCAGTTGGTTTAGTGGCAGGTTACAACCCTCTGTGGATGGCAGTAATAGTAGCAGTAATCTCAGCATGGCTTATAGAGTATCTTAGAAGTTCTTTTTCCATCTATTCTGATGCGATTCTTTCTATTTTATTGTCTGGTTCATTAGCAATAGCCATAATTATTGTCTCTCTTGGCGGCGCGTTTAACAACTCACTATTCTCTTATCTTTTTGGTTCTATTCTTTCCGTTAGCAGTGAGGATGTCCTAACAATTTTGATTTTTGGTTCAGTTTCATTAGCTCTTTTAATAGCTTTTTCAAGAGATTTATACTTTATAGCATATGATGAAGAAGTCGCAAAAACAAGTGGAATAAGAGTTAAGTTCTTAAACTATTTACTTGTTACTGTAGTAGCTATTATTATTGCACTCTCTATTCGCGTAGTGGGAAGTCTGCTCATCGGTGCTTTAATGGTTATTCCAACAGTTGCAGCACTCCAGTATAGAGTAGGGTTTTTAAACACAGTCCTTATATCTCTTTTTATAGCCCTTTTTAGTGTTATAGCTGGTATGACCTTCTCTTTTTACTTCTCTTTGCCTTCGGGAGCAACTATAGTACTCTGTGTTATATCTATTTTTATAATATCGCTGGTTATTAACAAAAAATGAAAATAAGCTCAGAGTTTTCAAAATATGCAGAGCATTACGGCTCTCATAATGTTATACAAAACAAGGTAGTTGAAAAATTAATATCTCACGTTAATGGTGAACCAAAAAATATTTTGGATTTGGGTTGTGGCAGAGGAGCCGTGTGTAAAAATATACCATGGGGATATGACTCATTTACAGGGATTGATTTTGCCCAGGGAATGTTAGAACTGCACCCAACATCACAAACAACTAAAGTAGTGAACGGTGACTTTAACGACAAGCTTCTTTTTGATAACTTACAAGCTGATAAGTATGATTATATAATTTCAGCTTCTGCTCTGCAGTGGGCAGACAACTTAGAGCTTGTGTTACAAAACATAAAGAAGTTAAATGCTCCAGTAGCACTTGCAATCTTTACATCAAATACTTTTAAAACACTAAACGCAACGGCCTCTTTAGATCCTATACTAAGAACTTCAGATGAGATTAACGTTCTGCAAAAAAAGTATTTTGATGCTGCGTTTGAAGTGGTAAACTATAGACTAGAGTTTGACTCGGTAAGAGAAATATTTAGATATATCAAGCAAAGTGGTGTAAGTGGTTCAAGAAAAGTGTTAGATTATAAACAGACAAAAAAACTTATGAGAGAATATCCGGTAAATTATTTAGAGTTTGAAGTTGCGTTTATCACTTCTGATTAAGAATAATCTCTTTTTCAAGATTATATAACTCATATCTTATATATTTAAAGTTCTCACTATACTCAGCACTATGAAGTTTAAAAAGTTCCTCTAAAACGCGAGAAGACTCCTCTGCTCTTTTAAAGTTAGCAGTTATTATACTTGTTATGTCAGTTCTGTTTAGTTCACTCTTTGTGGAAGTTCGAAGTACATCATTTATACTATCACGATGAGTAAGCAGTTCAACTGTCTCATTGATTTTAGCACGGTGACGAAGTTCTTTGAGTTTTTTTGAGAGTTCTTTGTTGTTGTCTCGGTATCGCATGATATCTTCTACAACTCTTATACCCTCTTTAAGACGGTTAAGATTTGCATCAATCACCCGAAAAAGTTCGGGAGATAGAGAGTTTTTAGTCATCGTTACCAAAGATACCAAACAGTTGAAGTAAGGCAGTAAAGATATTTAAGAAGTCTAAGTAGAGTGCAATTGCACCGTCAATAGGCGTTTCATAAGCACCACGCATGATATTTTGAGTATCATAAATTACTAAGATACTAAATAGAATCACAACAGCTCCAGAGATGATTACGTGAATCATTGGATTACCAAGGAAGATATTAATAATTGAGAAACCTATGATTACAAAAAGAGCAATCATTAATGGTTTACCATATCCAGTAAAATCTTTCGTAGTTTTGATAGCGAAAAAACTCATAGCACCAAAAACTACTGATGTCATAGCAAATGCATTTCCGATAATAGAACCACCACCACTCATTCCAAGTGTTCTAGCTAAAAGAGGTGCTAACATTAAACCAGTCATAAATACAAAAGCAAACATTACGGCTAGATTTACACCAGGCTTCTTTTTAACGAATTGTAAACCGATTAAAAGGCCAATTTCTAAGAAAAATAGTGGAAAAAAGTAAGCTTGTATTGCTCCAGCTAAAGGAACACCAACATAAGCACCAACAGCACCTGCCATCATTGAAGCGGCAAAAAGTTTGTAAGTCTCCTTAACAAAAGAGATTATTTGTGAATCATCTCTTGAAGCAGTCTCGTAAGCAAAAGAATTTCCTCTTGCATAGTCACGATCATATAGTCCCATAACGTATTTCCTTTTCGTATACCTATATTCTAGGTTTGTTAAATTATTTAGTATGTATTATATACATAAAGAGTTAACACATCACAAAATATATAATAGAAAGAAATATTTGCTTACATATATATAGAACTTGAAAAATATCTACTTAAAATAAGCAAAACTAATCTAAAGTAAACATTCTTTTGCATATTTCCAAATTCTTTCAAAAACACTTGACATTGAAGTTCAATTTTCCTATAATTCCCGTCCACAAACACTGACACTCACTTTTAAAAGAGAGTTACAGCC
>JAGGWO010000222.1 GCA_021157485.1 Sulfurimonas sp.
ACAAAGAAAATGTTCACTACAATGTTGGACACCTTTGTGGTATGGAAGGAAAATCTGCTGACCCTCAAGGTAAGTATATTATCTCTCTTAACAAACTTGCAATTGATAGATTCCAAAATGTTGGTCCACTTCACCCACAAAATCACCAGTTGATTGATATTAGTGGTAAAACGATGGATCTTCTTTATGATATGCCAATTCCTTTAGGTGAACCTCACCAAGCAGTTGCAATCAGAGCTAGTAAACTACACCCGGAAGTTAGATATAAAATGGGTACAAATACTAAAACTGGTAAAATACATGTTGGTAAAACTCTAGCTGGACAAGAAAGAATTGTAAGAAAAGGTAAGAACGTTACAATTTATGCAACTATGGTTAGATCTCACATCAATCCAGAAAGAATTACTGTTAACAAAGGTGACATCGTTACTTTCTATCTAACTAACCTTGAAAGAGCTGAAGATGAAACTCATGGTTTTACAGTTGACCACTTTGATATTCACGGTTCATTAGAGCCAGGTGAAACTATTGAACTTAAATTTAAAGCTGATATTGAGGGTGTATTCCCTTACTACTGTACAGAGTTTTGTTCTGCACTTCACTTAGAGATGATGGGTTATTTAATGGTTAAAGATCCTAACAAAAAATATGTTAGTGCTCAAAAACTAAAAATGAAAACAATGTCTCAAACTGAATTAAAAGCTGAATATGACAAAACTGTTGCTGTAAATACTGCTACAGATGCTGTAATTCAATCAGTTGTTGGTTTCTTAAAAGAAAACCACTATGAGAAACATCCAGTTGTTGTAGGTCTTGTAACAGATGCACTTGACCAATATGGACAAATCCCAGGTCAAAAAGCAAAATCTGATGAAGCAGTAAAAGCTGGTGATTTAGAAAAAGCTATTTTATTTGAAAATATGATTTGGCAATATATGGTTAAAACTGCCGATGTTGGTATTAGAGCAAAAGATGCTCTTGTTCGTCTAATCGCTACTAAACAATCTTCTGCTGCTCAAGCTGGTGAAAGAGCATTTGGTGAAGGTGGTTGTGGTGGATGTCACGTTATTGGTAAAGTTTCATCTGGTCCAGATTTAACTGGTGTTCTTCAAAGACATGAAAACGCTGAAAAATGGGTAAAAGATTTTATTATGGATCCTCATAGTAAATACAAAGAACCATATGTAAAAGGGATGATTGATTACTTCAATCTTAAAATGCCTAACCAACATATGAATGCAGAAGAAACTAAAGACATTATTGAATACCTTAAATGGGTTGACGAGAATGCAAACTTATTCTAGAGATTAGATAAGTTTTAGTAATACAGGGGGGAAAGCACTCGCTTTCCCCTTTTTTTATGTATAATACTTATACATTGATTTATATCATCCACCTTAATCAATAAATTACGCTATAATAAACTAAATTTATAATTATTATAATAATAATAAATCTCATACAAGGAACAGATATGCATCCAAGTTTAACAAAAGCTAGAATTTTCGCAACTTTAGCTTTAATTATTTTAACATTCTCTTTCACTCTTCCTATGATTGCTTTTCATGGAACTATGAACAAAATAAGTGAAGAGAAAGGTGATGAAGTTTCATCACTTAGTAAGTCAGTATGGAATATATACAATAAAGGCAGATATAAAAGTGTAACAACAGAAAAAGATGCCTATAATAACCTAGAAAAGATGATAGAGTCTCAAGCTGAAATAGGTGCAGCATCACTTCCAATTTGGGCAGTTTCTCTTGAAGCTCCAAACTATCCAAAAGCAGCATTTCCAGAGGGTATTCCTGTCTATTTTCATTTTGATGGATATAGTGGAGAAGTTCATGAAATGAATACTATTAATCACTATGTTGGAATGGATCCTATGTGGGTTGGTGGTCATCTAGAAAGAGCAATTGGTATTTATGCACTTTTATCTTTATCTTTAGCTATGATTCTTTTTATTGCCTATAACAACAAGATTTTAAACTACCTTATGCTGATTCCAGCTTCTCTACCTCTCTTATTTATAGCTGACTACTCCTACTGGCTCTATTGGTTTGGACATAATCTACATGATTGGGGAGCGTTCAAAATAAAACCATTTATGCCAACTGTTTTTGGTGATGGTAAAATTGCGCAGTTTACAACGCACTCATATCCAACAATTGGTTTTTATATGATTCTTGCTATTAGTCTACTTAGCCTTCTTGCTTTCTTTGCTAAACAAAAAGCAATGAATGAGATGGAACAATAAAAAATATCAAGGTTTAAAATGTTTAGAGTTTTTGTCATAACTTTACTTTTGTTATCAAGTCTGCTTAATGCAGGTATATTGCAAGAAGCTATTGATAATGCACCGGTAGGTTCTATTTTAAAATTGCCTGCTGGTGTTTATAAAGGTAATATTGTTATAAATAAGCCTCTTACAATTTTAGGTAAGGAAGATGGCGTAGTTATTGATGGAGAAAATAAAGGAACTGTTATTAAAATAACAAGTTCTTATGTAACTCTAAAGAATCTTAAAATTATAAACAGTGGTGAACTACATCATCAACTTGATGCAGCAATTACTGTAGAAAAAGCTAAACAGTGCGAAATAAGTGATTGTATAATAGAGGATTGTCTATTTGGGATTGACCTGCAAATGGTAAACAACTCGATAATATCAAATAATTACATTACCTCAAAAGATGTGGACTTAGGTTTAAGAGGTGATGGCTTAAGACTTTGGTATTCTAATGATAATGTAGTTAAAAAAAATAGTTTAATAAAATCGAGAGATATGGTTGTATGGTACTCCCATGGAAATTTAATAGAAGAAAACTATGCTGAATATTGTAGATACTCCCTACATTTTATGTATGCTGGTAAGAATATGGTAAAAAACAATACTTACAAATTCAACTCTGTAGGTATATTTTTTATGTACTCACAAGACACTATAGCAACTGGAAATGTTATACAGAGTTCAATAGGTGCAACAGGTATGGGAATTGGTCTAAAAGATGTTTCAAACTTTACAATAAAAGACAATACAGTTATATATTGTGCACAGGGTCTATATATAGACAGATCACCTTTTGAACCTGGTACAAACAACTGGATAACAGGTAATAAAGTTTTATATAATTCTGAAGCTATGCATTTTCATTCATTAAGTGAAAATAATATTATTAAAGATAATACTATTATGGGTAATATTGAAGATATAGTTAACGATAGTAGAGGAAGCAAAACTAATGAAAATGAGATAGTAGGAAACTACTGGGATAATTATATTGGATTTGATAGAGATGGTGATAATATTGGAGACACTCCACATAAAGTGTTTCAATATGCAGATCAACTCTGGATATATAATCCTAATGTGAAATTTTTTTACGGAAGTCCTGTGATTTCATTGCTAAATTTTTTAGCAAAACTGGCTCCATTTACAAAACCAATCTTTTTACTTGAAGATGAAAAACCAAAAGTTAGGATAGAAGGATAAAATATGGCTAAAGTACAAACAGATAGAAGAGATTTTGTTAAGTATTCCACTTTAGGTGTACTCGGACTTGTGCTAGGTGGTGGTATAATTTTCTCCCCTTACACACTAAGAGCTGAAAATAGATTACGCCCTCCTGGGGCAATGCCTGAAAAAGAGTTTTTAGCATTATGTATCAAGTGTGGTCAATGTCTTCAAGTTTGCCCATACCACTCTATAGAATTAGCCGATATGGCAATGGGTCATGGAGAAGGAACTCCATATATAGATGCAAACGTAAGAGCATGTTACGCTTGTGAAGCAGTTCCTTGTGTCCTTGCTTGTCCAAGTGGTGCACTAGATCATAGCTGTGAAAAAGCTGAAGATATTAAAATGGGAATAGCAGTTTTAGAATTTCCTGATACATGTTTAGCTATGAGTAATACCCCTGTACCTAAGGGTTATAACGATAAAATGCATAAGTTTATTGATGGGGTAAGACATATAAACCCATTAGAAGATCAGCTGCTTGAAAAATTCGATAAATATGAAGGTGAGCAGTGTACTTTATGTGCAGATATGTGCCCAATACCGAACCCAATGGGTGCTATAGCAATGGTTCCTGATGCGAATGGTGGTAATAAACCAGAAATTTACGATGGCTGTATTGGTTGTGGAGCATGTCAAGAAGTTTGTCCAACTTCCAAGCCTTCTATTGTAGTTAAACCTAGAGTTACCTATGATGAATATTATACAAATAAAAGTTAGGAAATAAAATGAAATTCAATACTGCAAACAAAGTGTCAACAGGTTTACTTCTAGCTTCATCATTTTTCATACTCTCGCTTAGTGGATGTGGAGATAAAGCGGAAAACAAAACCGAGAAAAAAGCAACCGCTACAAACTCTACTCCACAGATTGAAGTTGTTAAAAATAAAAATGCACATGAGATAAAAGTAGCGGCTAAAAAAACCGACAAAGACCAAAGCAAGTCATACTACTATGATTATGGCGAAAAGGCTGAGTATTCTCAAGATGCTCAACCTGCAAACGAAGATGCATCTGTTAGAATTAGACCACGAACTAGTATAGATGCAAATATGAATGTAAGAAGCCCTTATGATGTAATACAAGTATCTATGCTTGTAAATAAGCTTAGTAAAAAATTCATAGTCAAGTGTTCAGCATGTCATAATGACTATGCAAATGGAATCATTGGACCATCTTTGATTGAAAGAGATTCTAACTATATTTATGAAAAAATTCAAGAATTTAAAAGTGGTAAAAAATCTAACCCATTAATGGATGATCTTATCCATATGATGAGTAACAAAGAGATTCGACTGATGGCAGATGAGATCTATAAGTTTAACAAAGAAATAAATAAAATGAGGAATAAATAATGAAAAATATAATTGTAGGATTTTTTACAATATTGATACTAGCTTTAATGGCATGGACTGCTTCTAATGGTGGTGCCTACAACGGTGGTGAACATGGTAAGGTTATTGCTGATATAGGAAATGGAAGAACGGCAGAAGCTAAAGATAGTGAACCTGTAGACAAAAGCGATAGAGAAAAAGAAGATGAAGCACTTAATGCACTTAGAGAAAAAGCTGGTAATGTAGGTGCCTTTAAAGTAAGTGATGAGTACAAACGTAAATGTTCATCATGTCATGGTGTAAATGGTTCAGGCGAACAAAACGGTAAAAGACTTATGGGACCTAAACTATTTGGACAAACTGCTGATGAAACTTATAAAAAACTTGATGATTTTAAAGCAGGTCGTAAAGAAAATATGATTATGAAAGGTCTCTTAATGAAACTAAATAAAGATGACTTAAGAAGATTTGCTGATGAGATTGGAGAGTTTCCTGCTAGAGCAGAAGCACTTAAAAAATAGAGTTACATTCTAATATAATAGGATAAAGAAATGGATAAGTATAACAGTAGAGAAACCATAAAAAGAACAACCTTTTGGTCAACTTTTTTTGATAGAACAAAAGATGGAAAGAAAAAACTTAGCTATAGAATGAAAAGGTGGATACTTGTAATCTCTATCCACCTACTATTCTTCTTATCGTTTGCTATTGATATCCAAACTTTAGAAGGAACTCTAAATGGTTCAAGATTTTTAGGTTTTCACCTCATAGATATATTTACAACTTTAGAGATGTTTATGGCAGAACACCATCTGCATATAAATATTATTATTGGAGTTAGTACCATTACAGTTTTCTATCTTTTAGTTGGTGGTAGAAGTTACTGTGCCTGGGTGTGTCCTTATGGAATATTAAGTGAGATTGGTGAGAAATGGCATAATACATTGGTAGCTAAAAAAATCATAAAAGATAGAAATTTCGACCATCGTATAAAATACTTTTTTTGGGCAATATTTCTTATACTTTCTCTAACAAGTGGTTATCTTGTATTTGAGTCTTTTAGTGTAGTTGGTATATTAAGTCGTGCAATAGCCTATGGTTGGAGTTTAGCTTTAGTATGGGTAGTTATTGTATTTGCTTTTGAAGTATTTTTTGCTCGTCGTGCATGGTGTAGTTATATCTGCCCTATTGGAACAACTTATGGTATGATTGGTAAAGTTTCAGCTCTTAGAATCGAGTGGAATGATAACTGCGATCATTGTATGGTATGTAGTGATGTATGTTTTGAAAATCAAGTTTTAGAGATTACTAAAGCAAAATATGATAAGCAAAGAGAAGAGAAAAATATCACTCATGAGTATATAACCGGTGCAGATTGTACTTTATGTGGAAGATGTATCGATGTTTGTCATGCAGATGCACTTAAATTTGACTTCAGATTAAAAGGTTTAGTATAAATATGATAAAAGTTTCAAATCTAACTAAAAAGTTTGGTTCAAACACATCCCTTGACAATGTGAATTGTGAATTTAATAAAAATGAATCAATCGCTCTTATGGGTGCAAATGGTGCAGGAAAAACAACTCTGATACGCTCTATTCTTGGATACTACCATCCAAATGATGGAGAAGTACTAATTAATGGTATGAATCCTATTAAAGAGCGTGTAAAAGTTTTAGAGAATATTAGTTTTGTTCCTCAACTTCCACCTCCAATTAAACTAAGTATTGATGAGTTAATGCAGTATATAAGTGTTGGAGCTAAAGTTGATAGAGATTTAATCATGCACTATGCTAATGAGATGAAACTCGATGTTAGCGCCAACCTAAATAAATCATTTTTTAAGTTAAGTGGCGGGATGAAGCAAAAGCTACTTATCGCTATATCATTAGCAAAAAAAAGTGATATCATAATCTATGATGAACCAACAGCAAATCTTGACCCGAAAGCTAGAGATGATTTTTACAGGCTTCTCAAACAAAATGAAGATGAAAAAGTACTCCTCTTTGTTACTCACAGATTAGAAGAAGTAAAAGATTTAGTAAATAGACAAATATATATGGACTTGGGGAAAATAGTTTCTGATGATAAAGTTTAAAAATCTTTTTTTTATTCTTATTTTATCACTCTTAGTTATACTTAGTGCTTGTGATTCTTCTGTCGAAGAAACTGCAAAGGTTTGTCCTCAGTGTCATATGCCACTGCCTAAGTCAAACATTCATACATCGTTTATAAAAGGTAATTCTGCTACAGAATACTTTGATGACATAGGATGTATGGTTTTGTGGATGAAAAAGAATCATATAGACTTGAACAGTGTTGATATAAAAGCTTTTTCAAATGATACAAAAAAATATATAGATGCCAAAAAAGCATTTTTTAAATTTAATGAAAAAACACCTATGAACTATGGCTTTTCAGCATATGAACATAGTCAAGAAAACAGCATTAATTTTAATGAAGTCTATATGAAAATGTTAAGGGGCGAGCATATGGCAAACCCAAAAATTAGAAAACAGATATTAGGATATTAGGTGATAAAAAAATGAAAAACTTATCTTTAATCGCATACTTAGATTTAAAAGAATCCATACGTGCAAAATGGTTTGTTGTGTACTCTCTTGTTTTTGGTGGGCTTATAGCACTATTTTTCATAGCAGGTGTTACAGAGTCTCAAGTTATGGGCTTTAGTGGGCTCAGTCGTCTCTTACTTATGTACATACAAATTACAATAGTAATTTTACCAATCTTTATACTAATAACAACAGTGAGGTCAATTTCTGGCGATAGAGATTCTCATGTATTAGAGTATATGCTCTCTTTTCCAATTTCACTTAAACAGTATTATTGGGGTAAAATTATAGGACGTTTTATCACGGTATACCTTCCAGTAATTTTTGCAATGATAATCGCAATAATTTATGGAGCATTCAAAGGTGCTTCAATTCCTTGGGATATATTCTTTTTATATACAGGACTCCTATTTGCTATGAGTGCTGCATTTTTAGGTATAGCTTTTTTTATCTCTTCATTTGTTAAATCATCTGAGGTAGCTCTTGGAATTGCATTTTTTATATGGATATTTTTACTTGCATTTATTGATATTGCACTTATATCACTAATGATGCAACAGAGATTTAACGAAGAGCTAATTATATTCATGGCAATGATAAACCCTATGGAAATATTCAGAGTTGCAGCTATTTCACTCTTTGATCCGGAACTGACTGTTATGGGTCCAGTTGCGTTTTATATACTTGACTCTATGAGTCAAACGGTATTTGTTTTACTATCTATAGGTTACCCTCTTGTGCTAGGATTACTCTTTGCATTTTTTGGTTATAAGATATTTGAGAAAAAAGATTTAGTTTAAACCACACTTAGGCTTTAGCCACGGTGGCATCGGCATTTAGTGCCAGAAAAGGAAAAAAATGAAGAAAATATTTTTAGGAATTATTTTAGCATCAAGTCTGCTCTTTTCATTTGAGATGGATTACGATAAGAGTACAAAGTGTTTAGTGCGTCACATGAAAGTATATAAAGATCCTGCATGGGTTTCCAAAATAGAGCTAAATAATGGGAAAAAAGTATTTTTCTCGTCTCCAAAATCTATGTTTGAGTTTTACTTTAGACCAGGAAAATGGTTTGATGTTGGTGTAAAAAACGAAGATGACTTCAAAAACATCCTTGTTACAGATTTTAAAACTCTCAAAGCAGTAAAAGCAAAAGGTGCCTTTTATATCTATGGTTCTAATGTAACTGGTCCTGCTGGTGATGATTTAATTCCATTTAATTCATATGCTGATGCTGAAGAGTTCTCTAAAAAACATAACGGTAAAAGAATACTTGGATTTAGAGATGTAAGTGACGCTCTAATCAGACTTATCAATGGGAGAATATAATTATGACTAAACCTACACCTATAAATGAAGAGATACAACTGGACCCTAAACGTTATATAGTTAGTGAAACAGATGCTAAAGGTAAGATTACATACTGTAACGATTATTTTATGGAAGTATCTGGATATACAAATGAAGAACTTATAGGCAAGCCACATAATATTGTTCGACACCCAGATATGCCTAAAGTTGTATTCAAACTCCTTTGGGAGACTATTTCAGCAGGTAAAAACATAAATGCAGTTGTTAAAAACTTAGCTAAAGATGGTAGATACTACTGGATTTTTACTGAGTTTGAGATCAGAAAAGATACTGACACTGGTGAGATTATTGGCTACCACGCAGCAAGAAAGAGTATATCAAAACATGTAATTGAAATCATTGCAGATTTATATGCAGAGCTTCTTCAAATTGAAAAAGATGACTCTATTGAAGCTGCTGAAACTCATCTTGTTAACTTCTTGAAAGAGAAAGGTGATGATATGGAATTTTCAAACATCATGGAAGAGATTCATAGATTTTACTAGACCTACTAATATTACGTGCTAAAGCTACTAAAAGTTAACTTTTTGAAAAAAAGAGGTAAAAGATGAAGTTTTATTTACTACTTTTCGTTTTTGCCTCATACCTTGTTGCAAATCCTCTCCAAGAAGCTATCGACACTGCGACACCCTACTCCACTCTGAAACTACCATCTGGAACTTATAAAGGAAATATTACTATAAATAAACCGCTTACAATTATTGGTAAAGGTAAGGATGTAGTCATTCAAGGGAGTGGTAAAGGTAGTGTCATAACAATTACTAGCTCGCACGTAAATATTAAAAATCTAACTATCAGCAGTAGTGGTAGCAGAATGGACAGAATCGACGCTGGCATCTCTATAAAAAAAGCCAAACAGTGTGAAATAAGCAGTTGTAAAATTATTGATTGTCTTTATGGTATTGATATGGATATGCTCAGTAATTCTGTAATTAAAAATAATTACATAACTTCTAAAAAATTTGACCTTACCCTAAGAGGTAATGCTCTAAAAATGTATTATTCAAATAATAATCTCATTGAAAACAATATGATTGAAAATACAAGAGATGTAACACTTAACTATTCAAATAATAATATTTTTAAAGCTAATATTTTTAAAAATAATCGATTTGCAACACATGTAAGCCTAAGTCATAACAACACCTTTGATAAGAACACCTACCTCTATAATTCTGTTTCTATAATGGTAATGGGTGCAAAAGAGATGAAAGTCCTCAATAACACTATTAAAAGCTCTAAAGGTGCAGCAGGTATAGGTGTAGTAATTACTGGTGTTTCAAACTTTATATTTGAGCATAATATTTTAAAGTTTAATGCCAAGGCTATATACATTGATGGACAAGAGAAGGCTCAAGGTATCAAAAGATATATAAATTATAATGAAATTTCTTATAATGGAGAGGCTTTACACTTTCACGCTAGTATAAAAGACAATACTATCACTCACAACAGAATATTTGGAAATATTGACGATGTTGTTAAAGATGTTGAAGGCAACTTTGCTCCTTCAAATATTGTAGAGTATAACTACTGGGATAGATATGCCGGTTTTGATAGAGATGGAGATAATATAGGAGACCATTCGCATCAAGTCTATCAATATGCAGACCAGCTATGGCACTACAATAACAAAGTAAAATTCTTCTACGGAAGTCCGGTCATGACTCTGATGAATTTCTTATCAAATTTGGCTCCATTTGTAGAACCAAACTTAATTATGGAAGATGCAAAACCTATTTTTATTTCCCAATAATTAGAACTCTTTTTATAACTTCATCATAATCAACAATTTCTTGTCCATCTTTGATTGTATCTTTTGTTTTATGAGCTGAGAATCCATAAGCCATTGGAGTGATATTTTCAGTATCGTAAAACGCAGTTCTTGCGTTTATCCACTTACCTGTATTTACATCAGTAATCCATACAATTGCCTTATCTTTCCACTCTATATTCTCTTCTTTAAACCATAGAGCCATGCAACCTATATCATCAAACATATATGTTTTACCAGTTTTTGGATTTCTGACTTGAGTAGTGTTTTGTCTATCACTAACTACCATAACACATCTAGCACACATATCTCTATCCCAGTGAACCTCTGCAACATCAGTTGTAGATTTCTTCTCACAAGCTGAGAATGAAAAAACTAAAATACCAAGAATTAAAAACCTAAAATAATTCAAAAAAAACCTCCATATATTTATCTAATAACATCATCTGCTTCAAGAGTAGCTACTTTCCAAGAAGGAATAATTGTTGCGGCTACATAGATTGGAACACTCAAGAAAAAAACTAAAAATAGTGTTTGAAAATCTAATATAAAAGATATTTCAAACGTTGGTTTCAAGTCACTATATCCTATAAAAATATCTCTCAAAAGTGGTGCGTTGAAGATATATACATAAGCCAAAGCTAGAATGACACCTAGAATATAAGCAAACAGTGAAAGTATCAAGCTCTCATAAAACTTTTCTTTAAGAACATCTTCTACTCTCCATCCAATTGCTTTAAGTATTCCAACCTCTCTTTTTTGCTCACTGCTAAGTCCGCTCATTTTATCATAAATTATGATAAAAAAAGTAAAAATTGCAATTACAAACAGTGCTAAAAATATACCACTTTTATAGTTAAAAATATTCTCATAACTAAGCTTCATATCATCATTTGTAATTACTCTTGCATTTGGGAACATCTGCTCTATTTTCAGTGCAACTGTTCCTACCTCTTCTAGATTTGCAACCTTCACAACAATATCAGTAGCCTTTGATTCTTCGATACCAAATATCTCTCTTAGAGTATCTTTGGACATAACAATCATGTCATTTGACTCTAGTTCTATATCAGATTCAAACTGACCCAATATTTCCACTTTTTTTATCTTCCCATCTGGTTTTATAAAGTTAAAATAGTCTTTATAGTAACTGCTATTCATAATCTTTCTAACACCTGAACCAATAACCATACCAGAGCTATTAAGCTCATTTTTTTTGACAATGCCTTCAAGAGTATCACTATACTGCTCTTCAAATTCATCAATTCCAATTAAAGTGAAATTCACACCTGCATTTGCAAAGTAGTAGTAACCCCAAACTCTTGCATTTACACTAGTAATTCCAGGAATATCAAGCAGTTTATCAGTAATAGAAATATCTACCTCAGTAACTCTTGAGGCTTTTGTTTGTTGAACTATTATCTGAGGAAGTGCATCAACAGTTGTATTTAGTTCATACTTTATAGAGTTAGTTATAAAAAATATAGAGGTTAAAAGAGCCGTAAGAAAAGTAAAAACAATAGTGATAAAAAGTGACTTATGTCCCTGTCTTATAATGGAACCAAGAGCATACTCTATAAGGTATACATTAATTTTACTACTCATTAGTTTTACTCACTATTTTTGAATTTGCTATTACATATGTAGCACTATCATACTCTCTTAAACATCCATCAAGAGAGTATATATCTGATGTCATACTAAGACTTCTATGTCTGATGTAAGAGCTGTTTGATGAAAAAGCCAAGTCAGGCAGACCTGTTAAACCAACAAAAAGAACTTTTTTCTCTTTTGCATCTGCACTCATTGATTTTGAACTATTTAAGTACAGTACCTGAACAATTAAAATAAGACCAAGTAATGAAAAAAGATAAAAGGTGATTTTACTTTTTTTATTCATCTAATTTATATACTGTTTCTTTTGTAACATCTTCAAATCTTATGACTTTTTTACCACGGTGATCCATATAAAATGTTTTAGCATCAGCTTCATTTTTAAATCCTATAAGTTCATATCCCATAGGACCATAAGTATCACTTCCTATTACATAAAAAGCTTTAGTGGCATCTATTGTTTTTTGAGTGTACCAGTCCAGTATCAATATCTCTGTGATACCCTCTTTGTTGTCAAAGTAGTATTTAAACATATCTTTTATGCCATCAAAAGAGTAGTGTTTTTCACCATAAAAAATCTGTGTTGCCCATTTTGGATATTTATATACAAACATTCCACATATTGGACATTTTTCACCTTTTTTAACTACTATATCTCTAAATTTTTTTTCTATATTTGAATCTCTTTTTTTATCCCAAAGATACAGAGAAACTGCTTCAAGATATTTTTGATTTAAAGGTTTACATAACTTCTGTGAAAGAATTTTTTCTTGCATCGATTCGTAAGTTTCATAGATTGATGGATTTATATCATTACATTTTTTAGAGTAGATTTTTTCGCCCATTGGATATATCTTTTTTTCTTTTATTGCGTCTGACATTTGGGGATAAGCAGACAGAGTTATGGAGGAAAAAAGCAGTGCAACTAGTGTTAACAAAATTTTATTTAAATGCATTTATTGACCTTCTCTTTTGATGAATAAATATTATCTAAAAAGTGTTAAATTACAGTTAAGATATTCGCAGTAGCATCAATCTTCTGACAAAGAGTACCAAAAGTGCAACAGCTAAGATTTTAAAATCTATTTCACTCGCTATATGAATGTTATGAAAGGTGTCACTTTGGGTTGCTTCAGCACCCATTGACTGCATTGCAAGAATTTTAGGAGCATAAACAGCACTAAACATTAAAGATGAAAACATTACTGTAATAGCTGCTCCAAAAGTAATAGCGTCACGCTGACCCATTTTATACATGATAGTCTCATAAAGTACTACAAACAGAGTCACAAAATAGAGCCAGAAAGAAAATCTATGAAAGATTTCTGCCATAATTTTTCCAGCATTATAATTATCTAACAACATCTCAAACAGAATTTTATCCGTATGAAAAACAACTGGTGCGACTAAAGCACCTAAGACAAGAACCCCTCCTAATGAGGCAGCTAAAATAAGTAAATAACTAAAATCTGCATATATGTTTCTTTTCACTTTTGTACCTCTAAGTTCTTAGTGTAAAGCCTCTATCAAAGTCACTTAAGTCTTTATAGAACTCTAAATCTTTATAATTTTTATTTTCTAAATATTTCGTGATTTTACCCTTTTGGTCATAACCCATCTCACAAGTAAAAAAGTTAATATTTCTCTTTAAGACTTCATCAAGAAGTTCATTAATGATCTCATCTCCAATAGTTCCGCCAAAAAGGGCATTCTGAGGTTCGTAAGCTAAGTTTGATTCTAAAGATTCATCATCTGCAATATATGGAGGGTTGGAAACTAAATAATCAATCTCTTCGCTTATTGGTTCAAGAAGTGAGCCTAAACGCAACTCAATTCTATCTTGGAGTCCAAACTTAACTATATTTCTCTTTGCAACTTCTATGGCCTTAAGTGAGATATCTACCGCTATAAACTTAGCATTTTTAAAATGCAATGCAAGCATGATAGAGATAATCCCACTTCCAACTCCAACTTCAACAAAAGTCATTACTGCGTTTTTATTTTCTACTCTTTTTATAACTTCATCTATAAGTATTTCAGTCTCAGGACGAGGTATCAAGGCACCCTCATCTATATAAAACTCTTCACTGTAAAAACTTACACTGTTTGTTATATACTCAAAAGGTTCATTTTTAGCTCTGCGCGCAGTCCACTCTAAAAGTTTTTCTATCTCTTGTACTTGAGTGTTTTGATTTGTAATGAGCCATAACTCATCTTTTTGCAGATGTGCCATTAAAAGAAGTTGAGCCTCACGTGAGGCTCTTGGGATATGTGGATTTAAAGTTGTAGTAATCTCTTTTAAAACATCTTTTACTAAATTTGAGCTTCGCATTTACCCTCTAAAGATGTTTGATCTGTATCTCCAACATCAACACCAAGCTCTTTTAGTCTCTCTAAAACCGGTGGATGCGTATAGTGAAAAAAGATATACAAAGGATGTGAAAGTGGAAAACTTTTGTTTTCAGTCACTAACTTTTGAAGTGCATTTGCAAGTTCTATTGCTCCGGCTGGACCACCAAGCTCACTTCCCATTTTATCTGCCGCATACTCATTATGTCTACTTACAATTCCCATGATTGGCATCATGACAAAGCCTAAAACTGGCATACATAAAAGCAGAAGTATCATCACTAAATAGGGCTCTTGGCTTAGTCCCATCTCTAAATAGAGTGACTCTGGTAAATTTCCAAATATTGCGAACATTACAAAAAGCATACCGCCAACCAAAGCTATATTTTTATATATATCTCCATGTGCGAAGTGTCCTAGTTCATGTCCTAAAACTGCTAAAAGCTCTTTTGTTGTAAGTTTTTCTATGAGAGTGTCAAAAAGAACAACTCTTTTTGCTTTTCCAAATCCACCAAAATATGCGTTTAGTCTCGCATCACGTTTTGAAGCATCACTTACAAATACACCTGAACTCACAAAACCAGTTTTATCCATAAGCTCTTTTATTTTATCATCTAACTCTTCATCTTTTAGTGGAGTCAATTTATCAAAGAATGTCGCACGAAACGCAGGGTAAAGCATATTAATTAAAATCACAACGGCAAATATAAATATAAAACTCCAAAGCCACCATAGAGTAAAGTTAACTATGATTTCATAGATTCCCCATACAACTAAAGAACCAAAAACAAGAGTCATAACAAACGCAATAAGAGTATCTTTTATCCAAAGACCTAGAGTTGATTTGTTAAAACCAAACTCTTCATCTAGTACAAATTTTTCATAATATGAAAATGGTAGTGAAAGGATCGAGTTAACAACTAAAAATCCCATAACAATGGCTACATTCATTAAAGCTTCACTCTCTAAAAATATATTAGCTTGAAGCATAGATATACCAAAGCCCATCCAAGCTATAAAAAAGAGATAATCTACAAAAGAGTTCACAATTGATAACTTCTCTTTAGCAACGGCATAATTTCCAGCTTTTAAAAATTCTGATGCTGAGAGAAGAACCGGTGTTTTTCTTTTAGCTTGGTTTATATAACCTATCTGCATTACACTTGTATATATAGAAACTAAGACGTATATAGTATAAACACCTACTATTACTGTTAACATCACTCCACCTTATTTTTAATTTGAGAATTATAGCTAATTATCTTATTGGAATACTCTTACTTTGAGGAACAACAGTAATCGAATCTTTAATATTAATAGCGTCATCTTTGTTATCATACACACTGTAAGAGATAGAGTAAATTATTCCCATAAGAAGACCGGCTAATATTACAGCCCAAACAACTTTTTTCTTCTCGCCTTTTAATGTGTTGTAGTCGCCTATATCTTCTAATCTTGGTTCACTCATAACATATCCTTTAATATTTTTTTTATAGAATATTAGCAGAATTTGCATTGGATTTTCAGTGCAACATAAATTAGTTTGACGATTTAAGTATATTTTTTACTTTATTTTATCGTCAATATTTAAGAGGTTTTTAAAACTTTATACCTCGTAATCTACCACCTTAGATTCACTAGTTACCTCTTTTATAAGTGAAACTACTTTTAAATGCTCTTCATGCACTGCATAAGCTTTTAAATCCTCTTTAGAGTCAAATGTCGAGTAAAGTGACAAGTCAAATGCTCTATCAGATTGATTAAAGTCTATTCCTACTTCTATTGACTTTAACTCATCAATTTTTGAAACTAGAGCGTTCAGCTTTTCCTCTACAATTTTCAGGTTTGACGCTCTGTTATCTTCTTTAAATTTAAACATTACAATATGTACTATCATTTTATACCTTTTTTAGTAGAAGTTTAGCATAATACCTTTATGAGACAAACATTAAAAGAACTTTACGGAGCTGGTGTATTATTTTTTTACTTTTTCAAATGGCCATATTTTTTTGGATTCCCTTATCTCTATATGCACGGTCTAGATAATAACTTTATACTTGATGGATTATGGTTCTTTGCGGTTTTTCTAATTCTAAAAGATATATACACCATGATAAAAAGAAAAAAGATTAATCAGTGTGATATTAAATCTAAACACAAAGATTAAGTCAATATTCCTTTCCAAAAGAACTCAGCTATTATCACGATAAAGAAGATTCCTAAAAGATTCAGTACTGCTCCATAACGAATCATACTCTTCACATCTACAACGCCACTACTCATAGCTATTGCGTTTGGTGGGGTAGCAATAGGAAGCATAAATGCGTAACTCGCACAAAGAGTTGCAACCATCATAAATAGAGTTGTATTTATCCCTGTCTGCTCTGCTACTGAGTATATAACCGGTAACATTATTGATATAAGTGCCGTATTTGATGTAATTTCTGTTGTAAAGGTTATAAGAAACGCAACGGCGAAGAGCAAAAGTATTGGAGATAGTGTTGTCATAGAGATAAGATACGAGGCAACTTCATCTGCCAGTCCAGTCCCACTAAATGCTTTGGCTATACTAAATCCTGCCCCAAACAAAAACATTATTCTGTAAGGAATTTTAGCCTTGTCATCCGTCCAATCAAGTATGTTAAAAGGTGGCATAAACAGGAGTAATCCAGTTCCTAAAAGTATTCCAGCTTCACTAAGTCCAAGACCTGACCAGTATGGTTTAATAGGTGCGTTTATAAGTAGGACAAGAACCAATCCGCCTAAAATATATAAAACTTTTTTTTGACTAGTGTCTAAAATATCTCTTTTCTTTTCTTTATGTATTGGTCTGTTATCCACACCTAAACCAAGAAGTAGACTTACACTTATTATCATCACAAATGAAAGAGGTGCAACCATCCATATCCACTGAAGAAATGGTATAGCTTCAAGTCCTTTATCATTCATAATTCCAAGTAAAATCAAGTTTGGGGGTGTCCCAATGGGAGTTAATATACCACCAACACTAGCACCATAAGCGATAGCAAGAGCAAATCTCAGCTTCAGTTTTATATCCTCAGTAATAAACAGAGCGATGGATATAAGAAGAAGTGTTGTTGTTGTATTTGAGAGGATAGAGCTTAAAAGTCCTGATGTCAAGGCTAAAGAAAAAATCATTCCTCTAGGTGTATTTGGAAAAAAACTTAATATCTTATCTGCTACAAAAATATGAAGATTAGTTTTCTCAACTGCAATAGCGAGCATAAAACCACCCAAAAAGAGATATATAATAGGATGGGCATAATTAGCGGTAGTTGCCTTAGTTGTTAAAATATCAAAAGATGGAAAAAGTATGATAGGAAGTAGTGAAACAACCGCTAAAGGAAGCCCCTCATTTGTCCAAAGAGTCACAAGAAACGCAATAATTCCTAAAAGAGCAGATTGTGTTGGATTAAAAATAGCAAAAGAGAGTACAAATACTCCAAGACCTATTAAAAGTCCTAACCCTATCTTTTTAAACTGCTCTTTGTGCTCTGACATATATATCCCTTACTGTGAGAGTAAATCTCTCAAAGATATATGTGGATTTTTACCTTCTAAAAGTTCATAAACCTCATGTGCTATGGGTAAGTAGAGATCTTTTTGTTTAGCTATCTCATGAAGGGCGTAAGTAGTTCCTATTCCCTCTGCAACTTCACCTAGTTCATCGAGTATCTCTTGCTGCGTTTTACCATCTGCTAAACCAAGACCAACTCGAAAGTTTCTACTCATTGTAGATGATGCTGTTAAGAATAGATCTCCTGCACCACTAAGACCCACAAAACTCTCCTCTTTAGCTCCATACACTCTTCCAAATCTCTGCATCTCTACAAGTCCACGTGAGATTAGAGCAGCGGCTGCGTTTTTACCTAAAGAGAGACCTTCACATATACCAGCAGCTATAGCAATAACATTTTTATATGCTCCAGCCACTTCAGCACCAGCTATATCTGTGGATGTATATGTCTTAATAAATTTTGGGAAAAAAGATGCAAATTTTTTACTCACTTCTTCATTTACTGCGTTTACAACAAGTGCAGTAGGAAGCGACTGAATAACCTCTGCGGCAAATGATGGACCAGAAAGAAAAGATATATTTTCATCAGGAACATACTCAGAATATATCTCATTTAGAAACTTTCCACTCGATGCTTCTATACCTTTCGCAGCAACTAAAATCTTTTGGTTTTTAAAAATAAAGTTCTCTTTTAACCAAGATGAAACTTGCTGTGCAGGAATTGCAATTACTAAATACTCTAATTCTAAAACCTCTTCTAAGGAGACAAAGTTCGGTAAATCTCTTGGTGTTCTAGAAGTTATTAAAACATCATTTTTCTCACTTAAAGCAAAAGCTAAAGCTGAGCCCCATTTTCCAGCTCCAATCACTCCTATCTTCATGAGTCATCTCCTATAAATTTTTTAAACTCTTTTAAATCCTCTTCATACCCTACCGCTATAAAAATATCTCCATTTTTAATTAAATTGTGTTTAGCTTTTGATGAGTATATAAACTCTTGACTCATATCTTCATGAATTATTGATAATACTAAAACACCATGATCTCTGCTCCACTCTATATCCGCTGGATATTGTTCATTAAAACGCTCTACATTTTTAACTTCTGCTTGAATAATTTTAAGAGCGCTATCTTGGTATAAAATATTATGTAAAACTTCCGTAATAATAGGTTTTTTTAGCATATCAGTTATTATATTAGCTGTTGTTTCAACTATAGGTATAACCTTTGTAGCACCTGCCATCTTTAATTTATTTGCATCCTCATTATTATTTGCCATAGCGATAATTGTTATATCTGAAAAAGCAGCACGCAAAGAGATTGTTAAAAATATATTTTTTGCCTCATCATTTAATGCGCAGAAGATTATAGATTTATCTAAATCATGTTTTTCTCTTAAAATATCCCAGTCATCGCTTAAATCAAAGTGTTCTATTTTAAAATCACAAACAGAAGAGATATCAATATCATCTAAGGAAAAAATACTTATATGACTATATCTATGAGTTACATTTTTTGCAATCTCTAAACCATACTCATTATTACCAAATATCAATGCACTACTTACACTCATAATCTAAGCCTTTTTTTGTACTTTTTTTGAGAGATGCTTACTAAATTCTCTAATAAACATATAATTACCAATGAGAAGTAAATAATCACCAGCTTCTAAGAGAGTACTATCTATAGGATTGAAGAAAAATCTTTTTTTTGATTTCTTGTGTATACCAAGAAGTACAACCCTAAATCTAACATTATCTAATTCACCCACTGTTGCGATTGATTGCAGTATTCTCTCTGTTACAACTA
>JAGGWO010000084.1 GCA_021157485.1 Sulfurimonas sp.
GCACCAACGTAATGGTTAACAAGTTTTCCATCTAAGTACATTGCCATTAAAGGAATAGGAAATCTATCTCCAACTTCCAAATTTTTTGCAATATCATCAATCAAACGACGATTTGTTTTAGAATTTACAAGTGTGTACTGCGCATCATACATTTTTCTGAATTCTTTTAGTTTTTCATTTGAAATATCATCTTCAATTGTGAGACCGATAACTACTAGCTTGTCTTTATATTTTGCCTGAAGTGAACTAAGGTGTGTAGCTTCAGCTTTACAAGGTGGACACCAAGTAGCAAAAATATCAAAAATGATTACTTTTCCTTTAGTATTTTCAACTATAAAGCCATTAGCTTCCTTTTTGACAATATACTGAGTGTTGTTAATAGCAGTAAGAACATATTCGTTTGATGCAACCATATCGTTAGGCTTTTTCTCATTTTCATTTGAACAAGCTTGAAAAAATAGAGTAAATGTAAGTAAAGTTGATAGAATCGAAGTTTTTAGCATGAATTTATATACCTTTGTGATAAAATATCTGAAATTATATCTTAAAGATTTTATATGCCTCTTACAAAAAGTTTATTTAGACAAAATTGTCTGCAAAAGATTAAAAACCTTCCTTCACATAACAAGCTCTACAGAAGTTCTGTAGTAAATAAACAACTCCTAAAAGAGTTAGATGGTATCCGAAACGCAAGTATACTTTTTTACTATCCTCTTCCTATGGAAGCAGATATTTTAAAAGTTCTCACAAAAATGAGACAAAAAAATGATATTTATATTCCATTTATGCAAGGCAAAAGTTTTAAGATGGTACCATTTAGATTGCCGCTTAAAAAAAAGAAATTTGGTATTTTTGAAGCGGGAAATACATTAAGAAATATTAATAAAATTGATATAGCCATTGTTCCTGTCGTTGGAGTGGATGGAAATTTACAAAGAGTTGGTTTTGGAAGAGGGATGTATGATCGTTTCTTTGAAAAATTAAAAAAGAGACCTTATACAATTTTTATACAACAAGAATTTTGCCATACAAAAGAGAGTATTTGTGATTCGTATGATATCACAGGAGATATTCTCTTAACACCAACAAGAAAAATGGTTAGAGTCAAAAAGAGGAAATAACAGATGTTAAACGAAATACTACTTGGTGGCGGTATTGCCACAGTAAGTGGGGTTATCGGTTTTTTCATCTCTAAAAAATTAACAAGTGCTAATTTCGAAGTTTATACAGATCAGGCAAAAGCAAAAGCAAAAGCTATAGAAAATGAAGCGCAAACACTTTTAGAACGTGCTTACAACAAGTCACGTGAGATAGAGCTAGAAGCAAAAAAACAGTATGAAAGCGCAAAAGAGAGAGCAAAAGCCAATCTGCATCAAAGAGAAGATGATTTAATAAGAAAAGAGCAGGGTTTTAAACGATATAAGCAAGATGAAGAGAAGAAAATTCATTCACAGAACAGTATCGTTGAGTCACAAAAACTTAATTTAGAGAGAAATGAAAAATCTTTAAACTCATTGAAAAAGAGATATGAAGAGAAGATAGATGAGGCACTGCATGTGTTAGAACATAGTGCAGGAATGACTAAAGATGAGGCAAAAACTGCTCTGTTGCGAAATGTAGAAGATAAGTCTCGTGGAGAGATTTCACACATTGTTAGACGCTATGAAAGTGAAGCAAAGCAAGAGGGTGAGCGAAAAGCAAACTTTATACTAGCGCAAGCGACAAGCCGTTTTGCAGGAGAATTTGCCTCTGAGAGATTAACAAATCTTGTTCATTTAGATAATGATGAGCTTAAAGGTCGTATTATTGGTAAAGAGGGTCGAAATATTAAGGCTCTTGAGACACTTATGGGTGTTGATATTATTATAGATGACACTCCAAATGCAATCTTAGTAAGTAGTTTTAATCTTTATCGTCGAGCAATTGCAACTAAAACACTGCAACTACTTATAGCAGATGGAAGAATTCAGCCTGCTAGAATTGAAGAGATATTTAAAAAAGTATCTGATGAATTTGAAGCTGGAATTCTTGCAGAGGGTGAAGAGCTTATTGCTGATATGAATATAGGAGTTATGCATCCTGAACTTATGAAGCTAATAGGACGTCTTCGCTATCGTGCTAGTTACGGACAAAATGCTCTTGCACATACGCTTGAAGTAGCTCATTTAGCTGGAATTATGGCAGCTGAAATGGGTGGTGACCCAATATTGGCAAAACGTGCTGGTCTTTTACATGATATAGGTAAGGCTCTTACTCATGATCATGATGGAAATCATGTTGATTTAGGTGCGGAGGTTTGTAACCGTTATAATGAAAATACAGTAGTAATAAACGCAATCTATGCACACCATGGTCAGCAAGAGATAAACTCAATAGAGTGTGGAGCTGTTTGTGCAGCAGATGCACTCTCAGCAGCTCGTCCTGGCGCACGTAGAGAAGTTCTAGAGAGTTTCTTAAAACGTGTGACTGAGATAGAAGATATCGCATCTGGTCACACAGGTGTTAAGCAAGCATATGCAATAAACGCAGGTCGTGAAGTGAGAGTTATAGTAAACGCAACACTGGTAAATGATGATGAATCTGTTTTAATGGCAAGAGAGATAGCTAAAGAGATAGAAGAAAGAGTTCAATATCCTGGTGAAATAAAAGTTAATGTAATACGTGAGAGTAGAGCTATACAATTCGCTAAGTAGCTTTAGCTACTTGCGTTTGTTGCAAGAAAGCAACTTTTGCCTTATTGAAGGCAAACTTTACAAGAAATCATTTAGTGATTTCTTTGCATAAGGCTTTAGCCAAAAGAGGTCTCAGCGGCCCAAGCGGAGTAAAGTGAGCTTTGCTTACTTTGCGGACTTAATAATAGTGACAACGACCGCTCCTCTTAAATCCCCAAGTTCATAATCGTTCGCACTGTCAATAGGATATCTTGCAGCAATAGCCCTTCTAATCTCTACATCTTTAATAGTTCCATGACACGCTAAGCAAGCTTTATTATTAATAAATAGGGGTTTATAGTATTTAAATGTTTTTTCATCTACTTGTTCAACAAGTTGCTTAGGCATAATTATATTTGAGTTTTTTATCTTTTGAAAAGATTCTAAAACGGCTAACTCATTATCTTTAGGAGCATTAGCTGGATTTCTATACTTTGTGCTAATACGTTTAACTCTTACACCTTTAGGAAGTTTTTTATTTACTTTTTGAGTAATATTGTAAGCTTCATTCGCACAAAAATCCAGTGCTTTCATAACACCATCCTTTTTAAGCTTACTTTTCATCTGCTTACCAAGAGTTTTAATCAGTAGTTTTGAACTTCTGTCTCCAATTTTAATCACCTTGTCTAATTCAGAGGCTTTTTTATTTTGAGGGGCGCTTAAAAGTAAGCTCGCACTAAGTGTGATGAGTGTAATTGATTTTAAAATATGCATAAGTTTTACCTCTGTTTTTATTAAGAATATTTATAACTATAGCAAAATATCTAAAAAGTTTTGTAAAATGTCTCTTCTATTATAATAATTTAATGCAACTTTGACTATAATTTCGTAATTTAATTTTAGACAGGGAGCTATTCTATGCCAGAATTGTTTACATTTTTCGGTCTTATTACTCATGATAAGGTTTTCATTTTTATAACGCACATGTTGCTATCGGCTGGTCTTGCATTATTATTAGTTAGGTTTGCAATGTCAAATTTACAATTAGTTCCTAAGGGTACTCAAAACTTAATGGAAGCATACCTTGGCGGTGTTTTACAGATGGGTACAGATGTTATGGGTAAAGAAAATGCTCGTAAATATCTTCCACTCACAGCTACAATTGGTCTATTTGTTGGTATCGCTAACTTAATCGGGGTTATTCCAGGTTTTGAGGCTCCTACTGGATTTTTAGAGATGCCTCTTACACTTGCATTAGTTGTATTTGTTTACTATAACTATGTTGGTATAAAAGAGCAGGGTGTTGTTAAGTACTTCAAACACTTTCTTGGTCCAGTTTGGTGGTTATATTGGTTAATGTTTCCAATTGAAATCGTATCTCACTTCTCACGTTTAGTATCTCTTTCTTTCCGTCTTTTTGGAAATGTGAAAGGTGATGATATGTTCTTGATGGTAATCTTGATGCTTGCACCATGGTTATTACCAATGATTCCATTTGCACTTCTTACTTTTATGGCATTCTTGCAAGCATTTATCTTTATGATGCTTACAACTGTTTATATCGGTTCAGCAGTAGCTATAGAAGACCACTAGGTCACAACAAACTGTGCAAAAAGATATATTCGACAAGATTATAAGCTTTTTGCTTGGAGCATCATGGGCCATTGTCCTCTTTGGTGCTCTCATAACTTTTAAAGTCTTCATCATTTTAGGCTTAGGTCTAGCTCTTTTCATAACAATACTTTTTGTAATAATTTCACTTTTCATTATTTTAGCTCTTGATGCGTTTATGGTTAATAAGCAGAGATTGGTAGAAGCTAAAAAGCAGACGAAACTTCTAGAAAAAATTTACGCTAAACATACTTAGGTACATATGCTAAAATTAATAATATCTACACTTCTTTTAAAAACTATTTTATTTGCTAGAGTTGTATCAGAGAGCGAACAAAATGGTGTAATGGTTGAAGGTGTTTTATTTGTAATAGTCTTTGGAACTATGGGAATTATCTCCTATATATATTCAAGCAGACATGCTAAAGCATATAAAAAACCAGAAGTTGTGGTCAAAAAGATAGTTGTAGATGCAACTGTATTAGATAGAATTTCTGAATTATCTAAGATGTTAGAAAATGGAAATTTAACTGAGAAAGAGTTCGAACTTTTAAAAAACTACCATCTTAAAAGATAGTGGTATAGTTTTTTAAAGCTTTTTTTGGATAAAATAGATAATTAATTATCATTTATCTAAGGAAATATATGTTTGAAGTAGTTATCGGTCTTGAAGTCCATGTACAACTAAATACAAAAACTAAACTTTTTTGCTCGTGTCCAACGAGCTTTAATCACAAACAAAATGTAAATACATGTCCAACTTGTCTAGCACTTCCAGGTGCACTTCCTGTTTTAAATAAAGAAGTTTTACAAAAGGCAATTATGCTTGGTACTGCTTTAGGTGCTACTGTAAATCGCACCTCTTATTTTGACCGTAAATCATACTTTTATCCTGATAGCCCCACAGCTTATCAAATTACACAGTTTTATACTCCTGTTATACAGCATGGAACTTTAGATGTCGATTTTGAAGATGGTTCTAAAAAAACCATTCGTGTAGGTTTTGCTCATATTGAAGCTGATGCTGGTAAAAATATTCACGATGGTGATATCTCGAAAGTTGATCTCAATCGTGCAGGAACTCCTCTTTTAGAAATAGTAACTGAGCCAGATATGAGAAGCGCCCAAGAAGCGATACTTTATCTTAAAAAACTTCATTCGATTATTCGTTACTTAGATATTGGTGATGCGAATATGCAAGAGGGTAGTTTTAGAGTTGATGTAAATGTTTCTATAAGACCTAAGGGTGATGAGAAACTTTATACTCGTGTTGAAGTGAAAAATATTAACTCATTTAAGTTCATTCAAAAAGCAATAGAAGTTGAAGTTGCAAGACAGAGTGAAGCTTGGGAAGATGGTGTTTATGAGCAAGAGATAGCTCAAGAAACTAGACTTTATGATCAAGAAAAAAATGAGACTCGTTCTATGCGTGGCAAAGAAGAAGCAGCTGATTATCGTTACTTTCCAGAGCCAGATTTACTAAAAGCTGTTATTACTGATGAGATGATGGAGTTGTACTCTAAGATACCGGAACTTCCAGATGCTAAACGCGACAGATTTATTAGTGAGTATGGTATGAATGAATATAATGCCGGTGTTATCACTTCATCTATAGAGATGGCTAACTTCTTTGAAGAGATGATGGAGCAGGGTATTAGTGCTAAAAACGCAACTACTTGGCTTACAGTTGAACTTTTAGCTCGTCTTAAAGGGGAAGTAAATCTAAATAACTCACCTGTTGATGCAAAGAAACTAGGAACTCTAGTTTCACGTATAGAAGACCAGACAATTAGCGGAAAAGCTGCTAAAGAAGTTTTAGATAAGCTCATGACTGAAAACTTAGATGTTGATGGTGTTATTGATGCGCTTGGACTAAAACAAGTGACTGATATGGGAGCATTGGAAGCAATGTGTGATGAGATTATTAATGCCAATCCTGAAAAAGTTGAACAATTTAAAGGTGGTAAAGATAAGTTATTTGGCTTTTTTGTTGGTCAGGTGATGAAAGCTTCTAAGGGAAGTGCAAACCCACAAGCTGTAAATGAGATACTTAAAACAAAGCTGAGCTAATGAACTATTTAACTCGTCTTTTAATTGACTTTGCATACTATTTAAATACATCAGTATGGTATCAGAGAAAAAGACGATTTTTCTATAACTTACTTGAAAATGATGAGTATAAATATAAAAAATATTTTGATATTTTTATGATGATACTTATCTTTTCGAGTGTTTCTATTTTAATTTATGAGGTGAAAAAGGATGCTCACGATCTTTTAAATCTTTTTAATAGTTATGTAATTTCTATAATATTCTTTATAGAATATATTTAAAGACTCTGGATACATAGTAGTATTTCTAAAGTAATTATTCATCAAGATGAGTATAGTGATCTCTTGGATAGGGATTTTGATCTGTTGTTTGTTATTAAAAGAGTGTTTAAAGATAAAATTGAATATATGGTATCGGCTAAAGCAATTATAGATTTACTTGCAATTATGCCTTTTTTCCATGAGCTAAGACTACTTCGTATTTTTATACTTTTTAGAGTCTTTAAAATATTTAGATATGCAAAAAGTTTTCAAACATTTAGTTCTGTACTTGCAAGTAAAAAATTTGAGTTTTTTACATTAGGTATGTTTGCCTCAATTGTAATCTTTGTATCATCAGTACTTATTTACGTTATGGAAGCAAATAATCCCGACTCTCCTATTGACACACTTTATGAAGCTTTTTACTGGTCTATAGTTACAATTTCCACCGTAGGCTATGGTGATGTAGTTGCTGTGACGCCAGAGGGACAATTTGTTGCAGTTATAGTTATCTTAGCTGGAATAGCTGTTCTTGCATTCACAACATCTCTCTTTGTTTCTGCTTTTACTGAAAAACTTGATGATATTCGTGAAAGCAAAACTATTCAAGATATTGCAAAAATTAAAAGAATATATATTATTTGTGGATATGAAAATATTGCCAAAGAAGTGGCTAAAAAGTTACGTCATGCAAATTTCAATATTATTGTTTTAGATGAGGATGAAGAGAGAGTAGAACATGCAAAAAAAGATGGACTTCATGCATTAAACTATAATCCAGGGAGTGCAGATAGCTATGAAAAGTTAAATTTAGATATCTCTGTGCAAGTTAAAGCAATACTTTGTTTAAGAGAAAATGATGTACAAAATGTTTACACTGCTCTCACAGTACGTTCTATAAATAAAGATGTGAAAATAATGTCACTTTTAATGAACAGTGCCAATAGAAACAAACTTTTATCTTCTGGTGCTAATGAAATACTATATGATAAAGAGTTTGTAGGACTTGTGGCACGTGAGTACGTAGGCCAACCAGTGGCTTTTGAGGCCATACATGCGCTACGTTCAGAAGACAGTAATATTAAAATTGAAGAGGTAGTTGTAACAGAGAGAATACTGCAATCAATCGCAACAGTGGGTGAATTAGATAATGTTAGATTTAGGGTTGTACTTCTTGGTATACACAAGAAATCAAAAAAAAGATTTTTCTTCAATCCTATAGA
>JAGGWO010000150.1 GCA_021157485.1 Sulfurimonas sp.
AGACTTGCTTGAAGTTCTTGTAGTTCTTCTGTTGTGTATGAAGATGTAAGATAGAGAGATTTTTTAATGATGTTATGTACTAAAATCTCTGCGTTTGAACGATCTTGAAGGTCTATGTATCCTAAGTCAAAGAGAGTTAAAAGTGATTCCATATGGTCAAGTGCATCATGAAGATACTCGATACAGTTTTTTTCATTTAGTTTTTTGTAAAGATATCTTAACTCTTCAAGAAGAGGGGGATTAGTCTCTTTAAACTTTAAAAGTCTATCTTGATAATCTTGTGTAAAAAGTTCTAAAACAGGAGTGATTAAAACTCCATGAGATGCTACTATGTATCTTCCTGATTCTGTAAAAATATCTGGATGAGATACATTTTTAGCATCCATAATCTCGCCAAGTAAAAAGACCACAGAGCTTGAAAACTCATCAATAGAGTAGTTTCTTGATTTTGCACGAGTGTGCTGGTCATACTCAACGGCTAAGCCACCACCAATATTGATACCTGTAAGTGCTGAAGCCCCCATGTTCTTTAGCTCTGCATAGATATTTCCAGCCTCACGCAGTGCACGCTTTAGTGGAGCGATATCTGACATTTGTGAACCAATATGAAAGTGAATCATCGTTAAATTGTCGATGATATCTGCATTTTGCATGAGTGCTATGGCCTCTATGATTTCAGTGGAAGTAAGACCAAATTTTGCATCCATGCCACCACTTTTTGCCCATATACCACTTCCCGTACTATGAAGTCTAACTCTAATTCCGATATTTGGTATCTTTAATTTAGAGTCGTTTGCAACTTCTATAATCGTCTCTAGCTCACCTAAACCTTCTATTGTAATAGTTATTTTATGCCCACTCTGCGCAGCTATAAAACCAAGGGTAATCATCTCTTTATCTTTAAAGCCATTTACAGTTATATGAGCACCAGTTGGTGTCTTGCTCATTGCTAAGATAAGTTCGGCTTTTGAACCGGCTTCAAGACCGTAGTTATGTTTTGCACCCTGAGTCGTTACAGCTTCAACGACGTGAGGGAATTGGTTTACCTTCAGAGGAAAGACAGCGTTAAAACTACCTTTGTAGTTGTTGATTTGGATTGCTTTATCAAAGTAAGAGTAGAGTGTTTCTATCTGTTTTTTGATTAGATGTGGAAATCTAAAAAGCATAGGCCCTTTGACATTATTAGAGCGAATCTCTTGAACTATTTTCAGTATAGATGGTTTAGATTTATAGTTAAGTTTAACCTCTCCATCCTCAATAATAAAATTGTCATTTGACCATATATCAAGACCATAGTTTTTCAAATCAGTAATCCTTAAACGTGAAGTTTATGGTGGAAATATTTGTCTATGTCAAAATATATCTCGCCATTACGGTTTTTAAATGTAAGTTGACTTTTATTTAACTCGCTCATTTTACTAATACCCATGACAGCAAGTACAACTTTCATGCTTTTGATCAGGTTTCTGTGATAGTTTCCAATCTCTAGACCTTGTTTGACGACTAGGTATGAAGCACGTTTTTTCTCATCTTGAGTAGCCATTCCAACAGGACAGACATGAGAGCCAAAACCAGAACACATACGAGCACGAATACATCCACCACTCATCATAAATCCACGAGCTATACCAATAGCATCAGCACCCATAGCAAGAGTAATGATGGCATCATCAGGAGTAAGTATTTTACCACTTGCAATGATTTTAACACTATCTCGTATCTCATACTTTCTGAGCATAGTATCAAGAACATAAAGAGCATTATTTGTTGTGAGCCCAACCGACTCCATAAGTTCTAGTGGAGCTGTTGCACTTCCACCCTCGCCACTGTCTACTGAAATGAAATCAGGAGTAGACTTTCCGGATGATTTTCTCGCAGCCATCTCTCTTACCATCTCTTCAACTGCTGAAGAATCAGAAATTACTATCTTAAATCCAACAGGTTTGTCTGATAGTTTTTGTAACCTCTCAACAAAATCTAGTAGGTGAGCAGTACTATCAGCAAAAGGAAATCTGTTTGGTGAAAATACATTCTCACCTTCAGGCACACCTCTGTAGTAGGCTATATCTGCAGTGACTTTAGCACCTGCGAGTTTACCACCGGTCTGTTTAGCTCCTTGAGCAATTTTAATTTCAGTCATACGACAAAATTTCATCACTTTTTGATATCTTAACTCATCAAACTTACCATTGTCATCACGAACACCATAAAGTCCAGAACTCATCTGAAAGATCATATTTGGTATATCGTTTGGAACCTCTTTTGGAAAATCTGATAAATTGGCAGACCATTTGACACGAAATAGAACGTGAGATGTAGTGTCATAGATATAAGTATTTTGAGTTTTTTTATTAAGCAAAACTGTTCTGTACCATTTTAAAGCTATTGCACGGTTAAATAGTTTATCTCCGATTTTAAAAACAAATTCAGCCCAAGGAGTACTTTTTACTATTTCAAGATATTTTGAGTTGTTTAAATCAGGTTTGTGAGTAAAGAGATGGTTTGAAGTTAGTGAACCCTCTCCAGTATTTACTGTGAGTCCAGATTTTGCACCAGCTATACTAAATGCACGAACAGCTTCAGGACTAAGAGCACCATCGCTCATTGCAGAACGAACTATGGGAGTCTCAGATACAAAAGGAATCCCTCTCTCTTCTCCAAATGTAACAGAAGTATCATCATTTACTTCATCTTCGTTGAGTACGTTTGTAGAGTGTTTGATTATAAATCTTGAACCTGAAAATGGTTGAGATACTGAAAATGATTGATAGTTTGGCACATCTTTTGCAGCTTTATAAACCCAGTCAACCTTATCTTTAGAGTCATAAAAAGTCTCTTCTGCAAAGTACTGACGCATAGGCTCTCTAAGCATCTCAAGTAGATATCTACCACGACCTATAACAGGATAGTTAATAAGTAGTGAGTGCTTACGCTGAATAAATTTATCATAAATAAATAGAAAAAATATTCCTAGAAGAGCAGCTACAACAAAAAATTCAAAAAATTCTAAAAATAGTTCCCATAGTGCGTGAATTGTTTCCATATTAAAACTCCGTTAGTTTTATTGTCTCTTCTGTCCTGTTTTGTAAATCTTTAATCCAGATAGTCTTATTTGCTAGCTCATCTGAACCGATAACACAACAAAACCTAGCATTTACTCTATCTGCACCTTTTAGGTGGTTCTTAAGGTTCTTAGCTTTAAAGTCACACGTTACTTTTTTACTTTGACGTTTTTTATGAGTTAAGCCGACAACTAAATCAACTGCTTCTTCATCCATAGCACCAATATAATAACCCTCACGTTTAGTCTCAGGCATTACGATAAGCTCCATAAGTCTCTCAATTCCCATAGCAAAACCAACAGCAGGAGTAGGGCGACCATCAAGAAACTCTACAAGTCTATCATAGCGTCCACCACCGGCGATAGCACTCTGCGAGCCAATGTTGTCACTTACAAACTCAAACGCAGTCTTAGAGTAGTAATCAAGTCCACGAACTAGGTTTGTATCTATCTCATAAGCAATATTGTTTTCATCAAGAATCTTTTTTAATTTTGTAAAATCACTTTCACAGCCTTCACAAAGAGAGTTTAGAAGTTTAGGTGCATTTTCATAAAGAGATTGACACTTCTCATTTTTACAATCAAGTACACGAATAGGATTGGTATCTTTTCTGCGTTTACAATCTTCACAAATCTCATCTTCAACTGATTCAATAAATGCAACTAGAGAGTCACGATACTGAGGCATACAGTTAGAGTCACCTAAAGAGTTTAACTGAAGTCTATATCCAATACCACAGCGTTTTAAAATATCGCTAGTCATCATAATCATAGTAGCATCTTCATAAACGCTATCTACACCAAAACTCTCAACACCAAACTGGTGAAACTGTCTTAAGCGACCTTTTTGTGGTCTCTCATAACGGAACATAGAACCATGGTAAAAAAATCTGTGAGTTCCACCAGCCTTATCAAGTTTTTTTTGAATAAAGGCACGAACAACACCAGCAGTTCCCTCAGGGCGAAGACAAACATCATTTTCACCTTTATCGATGAACTGATACATCTCTTTACCAACGATATCACTAGATTCGCCTACACTACGTTTAAAAAGGGCAGTTTCTTCTAAAAGAGGAGTCTCTATAAAGTGAAAACCATACTTTTGTGCTACATCTGTAGCTGTATTTATGAAGTATGTAAATCTTTCATAATCCTCACTTAAAATATCATTCATCC
>JAGGWO010000151.1 GCA_021157485.1 Sulfurimonas sp.
TCAATATGGAAATCCTTTTAGAAATTTTAAAGAGAGAAAATCTAGTGATAACTCCACATCCAAAAGAGTTTGTTTCACTTTTACAGATGACTGGCATTGCTGATGTAAGTATAAAAGAGTTACAAGAAAATCGTTTTAAATATAGTGAAGAGTTTTGTAAAAAGTATCCTAATGTAACACTGCTTTTAAAAGGTGCAAATGTAATCATTGGCAAAGATGATGAGTTTTTTGTAAATCCTCATGGTACTTCGGCGTTAGCAAAAGGTGGAAGCGGGGATGTGTTGAGTGGCTTGGTTGGAGCACTTTTAGCACAAGGTTACACTCCATTAAACGCAGCTATAAATGCCTCTTTAGCACACACTCAACTAGTACAAAATTACAAAGGTGCTGATTTTTCTCTTACGCCAGAAGATTTAATAGCAGGAATTGGGAATCTATAAGATTGCTTATGCTATAAATCAAATAATAATTATAATTATAGGAATATTTAATGGATAACATTTTAAGAATTGGAAAGTATGAGCTTGGCTCGCGTTTAATCGTTGGAAGTGGAAAGTATGACTCTTTTGAAATGACAAAAGATGCAACTTTAGCATCGGGAAGTGAGCTAATTACAGTTGCTGTTCGTCGTTTAAATATAACAGACCCAGATAAAGAGAATCTTCGTGATACTTTCGCTGGAACAAATGTAAAGTTTTTACCAAACTCTGCTGGTTGTATTACAGCAGAAGAAGCTATCACAACTTTTCGTTTAACACGTGAGGCTACAGGAATTGATTTAATCAAGTTAGAGGTTATTGGTGATACTGCTAAGACTCTTTATCCTGATGTTTTGGAGACGATAAAAGCTTGTGAAGTTCTTTCTAAAGAGGGCTTTACTATCATGGCTTATACTTCTGATGATCCGATTATGGCTAAACGTTTAGAAGATGCTGGTGCTCACGCAATTATGCCTCTTGCTGCGCCTATTGGAAGTGGACTTGGAATTCAAAATCCATATAACGTTGCGTTTATAAAAGATGCGGTCAATCTACCTGTTATCGTTGATGCGGGAATCGGTTGTGCAAGTGACGCGGCTTATGCAATGGAGTTAGGAGCAGAGGGTGTTTTAACAAATACTGCAATCGCTCAAGCGCAAAACCCTATGGTAATGGCTGAAGCTATGAAACATGCTGTAAAAGCTGGTCGTATGTCATATCTTGCTGGAAGAATTCCTAAGAAGCCTTATGCAACTGCATCAAGTCCAATAGACGGTTTAATTCAGTTCTAGTTTAAACTTCTATCTTGTCAGACAGATGGGTCATCAGTAGAAGTTGACCCATTCCCTCAAAAAATCTATCAACACCCATATCTTTAGCATCTATAGACTTTTTTAAAGCTGTTAGAAAAACGAGTTGTGACTCTTTTGAAGCTTGCATAAATGTTTCAATGATGTACTTGAAGCTAAGAGTGTGCATTTTGTTATTTACATCAAAATCTATCTCAGAATTTACGTCAATGCCTTCAGTTATTAAAAGTTCTAGACACTTTTTTTCAACCTCACTCATTTTATAAAATACCCATAAGAGAGAGCATCACTACAAACATAGCAACTGGTGTAATGTATCGAAGTGAGAAGTACCAAGCATCAAATGCAAAACCAAGTTGAGGTCTCATAATAGATTCAACTCTCTGTTTCTCAACGATAAATCCAACAAAAATAGCCATGATAAGCCCGCCGAGAGGAAGCATAACAGCTGCTGTGAAGAAGTCTACCCAGTCGAAGAAATTTTTACCTCCCCACGTGAGCGCCTCTTTATATCCATCAATATTTGAGAGTAGGGCGATTATTCCTACAAGATAAAAGAAAAGTCCCATTGAAATAGAAGCTTTTAATCTGCTCCATGAAAATCTGTCTATAAAGTACTGAACCATAGGCTCAACTAGAGATACAGAGGATGTAAGTCCGGCAAACGCAAGAGCTATGAAAAATAAAACGGCAAAGATATTACCGATAATACCCATCTCATAAAACGCAGCTGGAAGTGATATGAATACTAGACCGGGACCTTTTGCAGGACCTGAACCGTACTGATAAAGGAAAGTAAAAAGCATAAGTCCCGCAACAATGGCGATAGTAGTATCTAAAAAGACAACCCAAAAAGCATTTTTAACAAGGTTTGAACCTTTTTCCATGGATGCAGAATAGGTCATGATAGCACCCATTCCTAGAGACAGTGTGAAAAATGCGTGACCAACTGCAACAACAAAAGCTTCAGAGTTTATCTTAGACCAATCAGGGGAGAACATAAAGCTTACGGCTTGGCTAAATGCCCCTAAAGTTGTCGCATAGATAAACATACTGCTGAGGATAATCATTAATGCAGGCATAAGAAACAGATTCATCTTCTCTATACCACCTTTAATACCTTTAGTAAGGACATAAGTTATCCATATAAACGCAAGTGTGTGATAAAAAAGCTGAGTAAAAACATCAGTATGAAGCATAGCGTTGAAAGTTATTTCAGCCTCTTCAACTGTAGAGGGAAGAGAAGTAAGAGAGGTTACTATATAGTTAAATATCCAGCCGATTACTACTGAGTAAAATATCATAATAAAAAGACCGGCAAGTCCTTGAAAACCACCAAGCTTCCATAGATTTTTGTTTTTTGGAGCTAACTCTTCAAAGGAAGTAACAGTGTCTTTTCTTCCAAGATAACCAATTAGCATCTCTGCTATCATTATTGAGAAGCCTATCAGTAAAACAGTTGCAAGATAAATTAGAACAAAAGCACCACCACCATATTCACCAGCAATATATGGAAATTTCCATATATTGCCAAGACCTACAGCACTTCCTGCTGCAGCCAAAATAAATCCTATCCTACTAAACCTAGCTATCTTCATATAATAATTTCCTATTTGTTATGAAGCAATTATACATAAAAATAAAAATATATAAAAGAATTACCTAAAAACTATTGACATTTTAGAAGTTATTGACTATAATTCCGGCTCATTAATCAGCAGTAATGTTTGATTTTTGTGTAGGTCGGGGTGTAGCTCAGTATGGTTAGAGTACCTGGTTTGGGACCAGGGGGCCGAAGGTTCGAGTCCTTTCACCCCGACCATTTTTTTTACAACACTTATTTGATGGTGGGATTAGCTCAGTTGGTTAGAGCACTAGTTTGTGGCACTGGGGGCCGCGAGTTCGAATCTCGTATCCCACCCCATGAATATTTAAATAAAACACTTGAAAATAATAATTTATAGTGGCGTCCGTGGCTCAACTGGATAGAGTTTCGGACTTCGGATCCGACGGTTATAGGTTCGAATCCTATCGGGCGCACCATTAAATTTATTTAATATGCGTCCTTAGCTCAGCTGGATAGAGCAATGCCCTTCTAAGGCATCGGTCACACGTTCGAATCGTGTAGGGCGTACCACTTATATTTATACAATGCGGATGTGGTGAAATTGGTATACACGCCAGACTTAGGATCTGGTGCCGTAAGGTGTGGAGGTTCAAGTCCTCTCATCCGCACCATCGACTTTTAAACCCCTAAAAGTACGACACTTCAAAGAAAATCTCAAACTAATTGTTCCAAAACTGCGCCAAAAATGCTCTTCTATTAAGAAGCCAGTTCATCAAATATAGTATCCTTTCTAGAATTAGTAGGTATATACTTTGAGTACTTCGCTAAAGTTATTCTTGTCACCCAAATCAGATATTCTCCAGTTTGTAAATTGATAGGAGAAAATCTATGTCTCGTCTGGTATATAGTTTTATATTCAACATCGTAGAGATAATTATAAAACTATTTTTTATTCTTCGTACAATTGTTCTTCTGGTAGCATTTTATCTCTTATCGACAAACTTAGCTTACCGCTTCTTTTTTAAGCTCTTCTGTAGACCTTGGGAACATTCGAATACCATCAACAAAGTTATTTGAATTTTAAAAAAATTACAGATATTATACCCCTCCCCTTTATGAGGAAGAAGGTATAATGAAAAAAATTAAAGTTTAGGGCTAAAAAGTTGTTATTTAACAGTTATGAATTTATATTTATGTTTTTACCAATAACATTCTTTATATACTTTTATCTCAATTCAAAAAGATTGACAGAAGCTTCAAAAGGATTTTTTAGTTGTCTCATCGCTATTCTTTTATAGTTGGTGGAATATTGTATATTTACCAATCATATTAATATCAATGGTATTTAATTATGTGATAGGTATATCACTGTCAAAAAATGAACAACATAAAAAGATATCAAAAAAACAATTACTTACAGTTGGAGTGATAATCAATATTGGATTATTAGGATATTTTAAATACGCAGATTTTTTTATTAGTAATGTAAACTTTGTATTAGGAAGTGATGTTCCTTTACTGCACTTAGCATTACCATTAGCGATTTCATTTTTTACTTTTCAACAAATTGCATATTTAGTGGATTCATATAGAGGTGAAACCAAAGAGTATGATTTTTTAAACTATGGATTGTTTGTAACATTCTTTCCACAACTAATAGCGGGTCCAATCGTACATCACAAAGAGATGATGCCACAGTTTGCTAATGTAAGAAATAAAATTAAAAACTATAGAAACATTGCACTAGGATTATTTATATTTTCCATTGGATTGTTTAAAAAAGTTGTGATTGCTGATACATTTGCTATTTGGGCTACCAATGGATTTGATAAAGCAGAAGTATTAACACTTTTTGAAGCTTGGGCTACATCACTGTCATATACATTTCAATTGTATTTTGACTTTAGTGGATATACAGATATGGCTATTGGAGCTGCACTTTTATTTAATATTAAACTACCCATTAACTTTAACTCACCCTATAAAGCAACTAATATACAAGATTTTTGGAGAAGATGGCATATTACTCTGAGTAGGTTTTTAAAAGATTATATCTACATCCCATTAGGTGGAAACAGAAAAGGTAATTTTAGAACTTATAACAATCTGATGGCTACTTTTATTATAGGTGGTATTTGGCACGGAGCAGGATGGACATTTGTATTTTGGGGATTTTTACATGGATTGGCTTTGGTAATTCATAAGATCTGGAATTCATTAGGGTTTAAATTAAGCCCAATTGTTGGATGGTTTATCACTTTTAATTTTGTAAATATAGCTTGGATTTTCTTTAGAGCTAAAGAGTGGAATGATGCTATTAAGGTGCTACAAGGTATGTTTGGATTTAGTGGAATTGTATTCCCATATATACTTAAAGATAAACTTCCTTCTACTGAATTTTTAAATATTCAATATGGAGCATTTGTAGCAAATATAAAAGGAAGTTATGATACACCTATTATCTTAATTATTGGATTTTTTTTAATATTATTTTTTAAAAATTCTAATCAATTACTGCATAAAGTACCTAGCGTAAAACTAATGTTTTTTCTAGCAATAATTACTTCTTTGGTAATATTGAGATTGAATCATATTAGCGAATTTCTATATTTTAATTTTTGAGGTAACAATGAAAAAAATAACTTTAATCTATCTAGTTACTTTGATGACATCTTTATTGAGTTTCGCTATTATATATATTGTTATGAATCCAAAATTAGAAAATTCTATTTTTATCCATAACAAGCCTATCGAAAAGTCTTCTTTTTTAACATCTAAATATTTATTTGAAAAACTCAAAGAAAATAAAAAATATATAGTAGTGTTTGGAACTTCAAGAAGTGCAAAAATAAGTTCCAAATTATATGGAGAAAACATAATAAACTTCTCAGAATCTGTATATGGAAATCCTTACGATGTAATGAATTTAATAAACCAATTAAGTACTAAGCAAATTGCTAATATTTCGAAAATACTGTATTTAGTAGATAATCATACTTTTAGAGAAAGAGGGAACTATGATATTGATTATTCA
>JAGGWO010000117.1 GCA_021157485.1 Sulfurimonas sp.
AGAAGCTTAATAGAGGAAGATATATGAGACATCGTCATGGATATCGTAAACTAGGTCGTACAAGTTCACATAGAGCTGCGTTACTTAAGAACCTTAGTATTTCGTTAATTGAACATGGTAAAATTGAAACTACTGTTATGAAAGCAAAAGAACTACGTTCTTATGTTGAAAAACTAATCACAGTTGCAACTAAGAATGATTCAAATGCTCACAGAACAGTATTTGCAGCACTTCAAAGTAAAGAAGCAACAAAAACTTTAGTAAATGAAATAGCTCCTAAGTACGTTGATCGTGCTGGTGGATATACTAGAATTACTAGAACTAGAATTCGTCGTGGTGATGCTACTACTATGGCGTTTATTGAATTAGTATAATTCAATAACTCATTGGGCTTTGCCCAATACCCCTTCAAAATTTCCACATTCTAAAATACTTAAACAAAAAAGTGAGACATAATGAGTAATTTCGCATTTGGAACATATAGAATAACTGATCAAAACCCACAACACATTCAAGCACTTCGTGAAGCAATAGACTCTGGTATAGCTATGATAGATACATCAAGTAACTATATGGATGGTGCTGCTGAGAGAGCAATTGCTCTTGCATTTAGAAACTTTGATGAAGATGTAAAACAAAATGTCGAAATAGTTAGTAAATATGGCTATATTCAGGGCTTAAATATGGAGCTTCATAAAGAGCATAAATTTGAGAGTGTAGTTGAGTTTAGTGAACACTGTTTTCACTCAATAGCCCCATCATTTATGAAAAATCAACTTGAAGCTTCGCTTTCACGTTTAGAAGTTAAAAAAATAGACTGTTATCTAATTCATAATCCTGAATATTATATACTTGATGCAATGAATAGAGATGCACAAAGAGATGAAGTTTTAGATGCTATGTACGATAGACTATATGATGCGTTTGTAGGACTAGAAGAAGAAGTGAAAACTGGTAGAATAGGTTCTTATGGAATAAGCTCAAATAGTTTTTCTAAAGCTAATAACGATCCTGAATTTTTACCATATGAAGATTTAATTACAATAGCAGATAGAGCTTCTGAAAGTGTTGGTAATGATACTCATAGTTTTACAACTATTCAACTTCCTATAAATATTTTAGAAACAGAGGGCCTTAAGTGCGCTTCTTGGGCAAAAGCTAATGGCTTGAGAGTTCTAGTAAATCGTCCTCTTAATGCTCAAAAGGATGGACATATGTTCAGACTTGCAGATTATGATGAGAGCACAGAGTATTATCATCATCTCAATGAGCTTCTTAATGTATGTGACAATGATGAGTTAAAGTCTATATATAATCTTTTAGAACAGCTAGATGAGAATAAACATAAATTTGGCTGGATAGGGGACTTTGATTCTTTTCTTTACGCTCAGATATTACCACATATAAAAAGCTCTCTTGAAAATATGGATGAAGAGAATCTGGAAACTATGCTAAAATACATAGATATGTTTTTTATAGAGTATAGAAAAATGGTTGCATATGAGTGCTCCAAAAATACAAGAGTAGCGTTAAAAGAACAGTTTAAAGAGTGTAAAGAGAGTCTTCAAGAATGCTCTTTAAAATTTTTAATGAACAGAGAAAATGTTGATTATATACTTGTAGGGATGAGAAAACCATCCTATGTTCAAGAAGTTCTTGCTTTAAAAGCCTAAAGCAAGTAATCTAGTTAAATTTTTTATGACTTGTTAAGCGATATTGTCATATTTTATGCATACTAAAAAAATATGAACTATTAAGAAGGATATTATAAATGATTCCATTTTCAGATGAAGAGTTATTAGAGCCAGTTAAAACTGTTATTGATAAAGTACGTCCATCACTTGCGCTTGATGGCGGAGATATAGATTTTATTACAGTGAAAAACTCAAAAGTATATGTACAGTTAAAAGGTGCATGTATAGGTTGTTCAAGTAGTGGAAGTACATTAAAGTATGGGGTTGAACGCCAACTAAGAATGGATATACATCCAGAACTATGTGTTGTTAATGTTCCAGCAGGCATGGAAAATGATATCGAGAATCTATAAAAGAGATAAATGAGCACTTTAAGTAAATATAAAATATTAACACAGGCAAAAGATAGCTTTTCAAAGGCAGATTTTAAAAATGCCCTTGAAAAGTTTGCTCAAGTTTTGCAAAACTATCCTAACTCGAAAGAGGCTTACAATGGTGTTATTCTCTCTGAGATGGCTATGAGCGGAGAGGGTGGAGCTGAAGCTCTGTTTGATTATTATGAGATTTTAAAAGAAGATGATAGAGAACAAGCTGATTTCATAATGGAAGAGATTCTTCAAAACATGGATGGTTCATTAGAAAAACTTAGTGAAGTTTTTGCTGAACCACTTCGTGATAGATTAGAGTTAGAAGATGGTATTTTATATCAAGATTTTAAAACTATCATTGAGGGTGGAGAAAGCTTCAAAGAGACTTTTGAGAATATCATGTTTTCTACTCGCGTAATTATTACTAAAAAAGAAGATTTTATCGATTTTTTGGATAACTTGATTGACCATGACTTTGCTGAGATGGCGTTAACATATTTAGAAAATGCTCTTAGTATCTATCCAAGTGATGAGCTTCTTCGTAAACTTCTTAAAAAACTAGCCAAGGGTAATATTAGTGAAGATTGAACTACCAAACCAAGCATATAAATACGTAACTGAAAACTCACAAGAGTGTGACCAAGAGACAGCTTTTGTTTTAACTTCTCAGAATGAAAAATATCTCCAAAACGCAAAAGATAATTCTGCTCACTCAATTATCAAAGTAGATGAGATAGCCGAACTTTTTGGAGTTAATAAAATCAAAATAGTTGGAATTACCGGAACAAACGGCAAGACTACAACTGCAAGTGCAATCTACTCGTTTTTACTTGATCTTGATTATAAAGTAGCCATGCAGGGAACTCGTGGACTCTTTATGAATGATGAAGTTGTTGAGGGTAAAACTCTTACTACACCATCTGTTTTAAATACTTATATGCACATCTATCAGGCAGTTCAAGCTGGGTGTGAGTTTTTTATTATGGAAGTAAGCTCTCATGCTATAGTTCAAAAAAGAGTTGAAGGTTTAAATTTTGAGTTGAAAATTTTAACAAATATCACTCAAGACCATTTGGATTATCATAAAACAATAGGTGAATATATAGCTGTTAAAAATAGCTTCTTTGAAGATGAAGGTAAAAAGCTTATCAACAAAGATGAGACTCGTGCTGCGTTTAACATTAAAAATGCGTATAGCTACGGTATAGAAAATCCGTCTACATACAGACTTATGGCTTACTCTCTCAACAATGCCTCAAGTGGAATTATTCAGCATTTTCAAGAGATTGTTCCTTTTACTGCCTCACTTCATGGATTTTTTAATCTTTATAACTTAATGGCGGCTATTGGTGCAGTACATCTTTTAACAGGTAAGAAACTTGAAGAAGTTGCAGAGGTAGTTGATAATTTTGCCGGTGTGAGTGGTAGAATGGAACAAGTTTGTGAAGCTCCCAATGTTATAGTTGATTTCGCACATACTCCCGATGGAATGCAACAGGTTCTTAATGCTTTAAAAGAGAAAGAACTTTTGGTTGTGTTTGGTGCTGGTGGAGATAGAGATACGAGCAAAAGACCTATGATGGGAAGAATTGCAGCTTCATTAGCTAAAAAAACTTATATAACAAGTGATAATCCAAGAAATGAAGACCCTGAGTTAATAGTTGCAGATATTCTTGAGGGTATAGAAGACAGATCAAATGTTACCGTAGAGTTAAATAGAAAAAAAGCTATAGAGATGGCTTTAGATGATCAAGAAGATGAAGAGGTTGTTGTAATACTTGGCAAAGGCGATGAATCTTATCAAATTATATATGATAAGAAATTACCTTTTGATGATAGAGAGGTTGTTAGAGAACTTTTAAATATCTAATATCTGATATTTATTCCTATATATCCTGTATGAGCCATAGACTTTAATGCATCTGCACTGCTTGATTGCTCAAGTCTTTGATATGATAGATATTTATAATCATAACCAAGCTCAATATCTAGATGCTCATTAATTGGAATATATGTTCCTAAACCTAAATTAAGTGAACCATAACTTAAAGAGTCTTCGGCACCATTAACGGTAGTCTCAGTATATCCCATACCAAAACCAGCTTTTACAAATGGATTAATATATATATCAAAGTCAAATGCTTTTATAAGTTCGACATTCATCCCATATCTTGGACCATCGGCAACAGTACCGTTTATATCTAATAATTTTTCTGAATTATCTATATAATCTACTGAGAACTCGATAGCATATGCTTCTCTATCGCCATAGCCTACTTTTATTCTAGCCATATTAGCTGAGATTGAAGTGCTATCTGTATCATTGAGAGTTTCATTGTAAACTCCTCCGCCGACACCCATATAAATTTTTGCATCAGAGTATAAAATAGATGTCAATAGCAGTGAAAATAGTATAATTTTTTTCAAATTTTGTCCTAATAGTTTTTTGGAATTATAGCTTAAAAATCTAAACTTATTTTGGCTAATTAGAATAAAAGGGTATATTTTTGTTATAATTGCGAAAAAATTAAGGACTATTTTAATGGGAATCCCTCAACCGGCTTTTTATATATTCAAATGTGAGCAATCGTCTCCTCCAGGTATGCCAAAACCATCGTGTGTAACACCACAAACTCAAGATCTTTTTCAACACTTAGCGACTAAGTTAATGCAAGAGGGAGTAATGGGCACAGTTCAACCAATTCGTACTTCATGCATGAATAGATGTTCTTCAGGTCCAGTTATGTTAGTTGAACCAGGTCATACTATGTATGTTGGACTTACAAAAGACAAAATTGACAGAATAGTTGCAGAGCATATAATCGGTGGAAAAGTAGTTGATGAGTTTGTTATCGATGCTGAGGAGTGGGATGAAGCAATTTCTCCTGCCGATATGCGTAAGCAGATGGGAAAATAGGAAAGAATATGTTAATTGATATGTTGTACAGCAAAATTCATCGTGCTACTGTTACAGATGCTAACTTAAATTATGTTGGCTCTATTACAATAGATGAGGAGCTTTTAGAAGCTGCGAAGATGAGAGTTGGACAAAAAGTTGAGATTTTAAATGTCAACAATGGTGAACGCTTTAGTACTTACATTATTTTAGGTGAGCGTGGAAAACGTGACATCTGTCTCAATGGTGCAGCAGCACGTAAAGTTCACCCAGGTGATAAAGTAATTATAGTTGCATACGCGACTTATGATGAAAAAGAGCTAGAGAATTACCAGCCAAAAGTTGTAATTCTTGATGAGAAAAATGATATCGAAACTATAGCGGATAGTATCTAGTATTATGTTTTCAAACATGGGCGATATGAGTAAAATGCTTGAGGGGATGCAAGAAAACGCAGCCAAACTTCAAACTGAACTAGCGTCCAAAACTTTTAGTGTCAAAACTGGTGGTGGAATGATAGAGCTTAGTGTTAATGGTGCAGGTGAAGTGATTGATTTAAATATTGATGATGAACTGTTGTCTGACAAAGAGTCTCTACAAATTCTTCTCATTGGTGCAATGAATGATATAAATAAAATGGTTCAACAAAATCAGCAAAGTAGCGCTATGGGTATGCTGGGCGGAATGAACGCATTTGGAGGTCAGTAAGTGCTTCGTCTCTTCGTAGCACTTACTCTTCTTCTTTTAAATCTTTATGCTTGCAAGGGTGGATATGACTCTTGTAAACATAAAATAAATGATTCAAACTCAGTTTCAAACACTACTCTTCAAATACCTGTAAAAAACAATCAACTTCTTATCTTTTCAAGAACAACCCCAAAAGGAACGATACTCAAGCATGACCCTTTTCTTTCTCTATATTTACTAGAAGATAAAAAAGGTTTTAAACATCCATTTAAAATTAACTATAGACTTACTCTTGGAACTGCTTGTGTAAATAAAACAGAAGCAGTTGAGGGTAAGATTTTAAAACATCAAGTGGGATTAAATAGTTTTGCAAAGTTTGGTGAGTGTATCACTGTTCCTAGCCTACTTCTTACTAGCTGTTGTTCCTTAGAGGGCATAGCAACACCACAAGGTATAATCGAAAAAGAGTATCTCGATAGATTTATAAAAATTAAAAAAGTTTCTTATTCTGACATAGGTATAAGAGTTGTGGATGAGAAAAAACTAGTTATTATAAATACAATAAATCCTTTTATGAAAGATAATCCATTCAAAATAGATGACTGCGTTTTAGAGCTAAATGGCAAAAAAGTTAAAAATGCTTCCACTCTTATGAGAGAGATACTTTTTAGTAAAATTGGTTCTACTCATAAAGTAAAAGTAAAAAGAGATTCTAAAGTTTTAACTCTTAGAATGAAGAGTCAAAAAAGATATGGTGGTGGATATCTGAGTGATACATTTTTGAAATTTTTAGGAATTTCTTTTGATAAGAATTTAAAAGTTGTAAAAATTGAAGATAAAGCTAAAAAATATCATTTGAAACTTGGTGATAGGCTACTTCAGATAAATCTAAAAAATATTACAACTGAAGCTGAAATATTAGAAACTATTTCTAAAAGTAAAGAGTCCACAAATCTTCTCTTTGTAAGAGATGACTTTCAGTTTTTTATCCGCGTTAATTAGATAGAATTTCATATGCAAAACTTTGAGAATTTTTTACTAGATAACTTGCCAGTTTCAAAAAGTATACATCCAACTTATGAGGATGCTCTGCATAACATGTTAGTGGCTGGTGGTAAAAGATTTCGTCCTGCACTTTTACTCGGTGTTGTAGGTGCGTATAACTCACTTCTTCTTGATGGTGCTAGACATGCAGCTTATGCGATAGAGTTACTTCATACATACTCTCTGATTCACGATGATTTACCAGCTATGGATGATTCACCTCTACGTCGTGGTAAACCTACACTGCATATCTCATTTGATGAAGTTACAGCTATTCTTGTTGGAGACGCATTAAATACTTACTCTTTTGAAGTTTTATCTAATGCACCTTTTTCAGACTATACGAGAGTGCAACTTATTCGTGAGCTGGCGAGTAATGGTGGACTAAACGGTATGGTTTTAGGCCAAGCAATTGATTGTTACTTTGAGAACAGACCACTTAAAGTAGAAGATATAAAGTTTTTACATACAAATAAAACTGCTAAACTAATCGCTGCCTCACTTAAAATGGGTGCGATAATTGTAGGTAAAGAAGATTTAGCTGATAAGCTTTATGACTTTGGTATCAAACTTGGACTACTGTTTCAAATTCAAGATGATATTTTAGATGTAACACAGAGCTCAGAAGAAGCTGGAAAGCTTACAAATAATGATGAAGATAAAAATAGTTTCGTAACTATTTTAGGATTAGATGAAGCGATGAAAGAGGCTAATGAATTGGCTAGTGAGTTAAATCTAGAGATGGCTAATTTTGACGAGAATTTACAGAGTGAATTGTCGCCTTTATTAACTAAGTATATTAATAGACATAAAAACTAAACACAGGAAATATATAATGAGTAATCAAATGCGCCAAAAGATGGCAGATTCTATAAGATTTTTAGCAGCAGATATGGTTCAACGTGCAAATTCAGGTCACCCAGGTGCACCAATGGGTCTTGCAGATATCGCAGTAGTTTTAAGTGAACATATGAATCACAATCCGAAGAATCCTAACTGGTTAAATCGCGATAGATTAGTATTCTCTGGCGGACATGCTACAGGTCTTATCTACTCACTTTATTATCTTTGGGGTTATGGCTTAGAAGTAGAAGATTTAAAAAACTTCCGTCAACTAGATTCTAAAACTCCAGGTCATCCTGAGTATGGTCACACTGCAGGTATTGAGATTACTACTGGTCCTTTAGGTCAGGGTATTGCAAACGCAGTTGGTTTTTCAATGGCTTCAAAATTTGTTGGTGCTCAGGTTAACTCTGAGACTGCTGAGATGATTGATCATAATGTTTACTGCCTGTGTGGTGATGGTGACTTAGAAGAGGGCCTCTCTTATGAAGCTTGTTCTATTGCAGGGCATAACAAACTTGACAACTTAGTTCTTATTTATGATTCAAATCGTATTACTATCGAGGGTTCAACTGACTTGAGTATTTCAGAAAATATTCGTATGCGTTTTGAGGCTCAAGAGTGGGATGTTTTAGAGATTGATGGTCATAATTATGATGAGATTGATGCAGCTCTTACTACCGCAAAAGCTAACACTAAACCAACTATCATTATTGCAAATACTATCATCGCTAAAGGTGCTGGAGAGTTAGAAGGTTCACACCACTCTCACGGTGCTCCACTTGGTGATAAAATTATTGCTGAAGCAAAAGCTAAAGCTGGTTTTGATCCAGAGAAAACATTTCACGTAGATGAAGACGTTATGGCAAGATTTAGATGTGCCATAGAAGAGGGTGATTTACTTGAACGTGAGTGGATTCACTCTCAAAAAACTATGCCTTTAATGGAACAAAACGAAGCATTAGCAGCACTGCAAAATCCGGACTTTTCTAGAATTGATTATCCTACGTTTGAAAAAGCAGAGGCGACTCGTGGTACAAATGGTAAAATTATGAATGCAATTGCTAAAGGAGTTCCAAGCTTCTTAGGTGGTTCAGCTGATTTAAGTCCATCAAACAAAACAAACCTAAATGATATGGGTGTTTATCCAAAGGGTAGAAATATCTATTTTGGTATCCGTGAACACGCGATGGCTTCAATCGTAAACGCAATGGCTCTTTATGGTCCACTTATGCCTTTCTCGGCTACATTCTTTGTATTTTCAGATTATCTGAAACCTGCAGCTCGTATAGCAGCACTTACAGGAATCCAACAGTTCTTCATCTGGACTCATGATAGTATAGGTGTAGGTGAAGATGGACCAACTCACCAACCAATAGAGCACCTTTCACAGTTTCGTGCACTTCCAAACTTTTATGTATGGCGTCCGGCTGATGGTGCTGAAAATGTAGAGGCTTGGAAAACAGCATTGACTATGGATAAATCTCCATCTGCATTTGTATGTTCTCGTCAAAACCTTGCAGTTCTTCCAAAAGCTGTAAGTGGTGAAGCAAGTAAGGGTGGTTATTTACTTTCATCTGATGAAAACGCAACTGTAACACTTATGGCATCAGGTTCAGAAGTAGAACTAGCTCTTAAAGTAAAAGAGGCACTAAACGCAGCAGGTAAGTCTGTAAATGTTGTTTCTGTTCCATGTTATGATCTTTTCATTGAACAAGATGCATCATATATCTCTTCTATTATTAAAGAGGGAACTTCAACTGTAGCTATCGAAGCTGCTCGCGGTCTTGAGTGGTATAAATTAGCAGATACAGTAATTGCAATGGATACATTCGGTGCATCAGCTCCAGCTGGACAACTGTTTGAGAAGTTTGGTTTCACTGTTGAGTCTATTATCGGAAAGATTCAATAATCTAATTTTATTCTCCTCAGGAGAGAGTTAATATGAAAATCGTAATAATCATAATAATTGTAGATATTTTGATATTTACTTTAGGTGCTATTTTTGCCGATAAAGAGTTGAAAACTCCAGACACAAATAGTAGCCATTTTCATATGGATAGATTTGGATACCATTGGAGAGTAGAGGAGTAGTTTATCTATTTAGATATGCTGCTTTTGTTTGAATTCTACTATCCACATATCCGCGTCCAATTGTAAAGTGGTAGAGAGTAGCAAAACGATTATCCTTTAATCCGAGAAGATTATGAACTGTATCATCTAAGAAACATCCAATTCCAGTTCCACTGAGTCCTAATGATGTTGCTTCAAGATAGAGTTGCTGACCAATAGCTCCACATTCCCAGTAAAGTTCTTTGTATCTATGGGCACCATGTAGTTGAATCTGCTCAGAGAAATTACATAACATTCCAAGAGAAAAAGCCCCATCACTCGCTATGTCTTGTGAACAGCTTATAGCTTTAGATGCCATCTGCAAATCTCTTGTCTCTAATAGATATAAATTTTTTAAACCTATTTTGCGCCACTCAAACGCAGTGTGCATCTGTTCTCTAAGAGAATCTTTATCTCTTTCGTTTCGTATGTAAATGTATAAACCAGACTCATACTCTTGAACTCTATGAACAAACAGAACTAAGTGAGCTGAACTCTCTTTAGCATCTTGAGAACCATGCACGCTACTGAGAAGAGTATGAAATTGCTCTTTTGTGATTATAGATGTCTCTTTATCCATAATATGAATACTTCTACGATTCATAACTACTGTTTTTGACTCTTGTGTTGGCTCTTTTGTAACATTACTGCGTTTAACTTCTTTTTGTTTGATTTGTGCAGTTGAAGTTGCGTTTTCTATCTCGGGGATGATATCCCAATTTTGCATACTTTTACTTAGTTGATTTGCAATTCCCTCATAAACTAAAGGTACAGACTCAACTAAAGAGTCTATGTTTAGTGATGGGTTGACTTCCTCAGGAGAGAGAACAAAAAGCATATCTGCTATCTCATTTTCAAAGAATCTTTTGTCTTGATTTAATCCTAGAAGGGTAGATATATCACTATCGCTAACACTATCGAGTCTTGTTACTTTCCATCCTAGCATCTTTGCAGAAACAACTATGGCGTGCCAAGCATGTCCCCCGTCAAGATTTACATAACGAAAGGCACGCTCTCCATATTTCCAAATTTCTCTCCAACTTATACTAGAAAGCCCTACGAGAAAACTACCATTTGGTAGCTTGTTCCAAAAAGAAGTGTCAAACGCAGCTAAGGTCTCAAGTGCATGATTTTTAGGAGCGTAGTGATAGATAGTTGTTTTATCATTTTGCTCTTTTAAAACAGGAGGTAAAACTACATATGTTTCTGTGGGATGTAAGTTACCACTCGAAGCATTACATCTGACTGCCCAAGAGCTGTCACCTGAAACTTTGTAAGCTGCTATTCCCATAGAGAACTGCAGCAGCTGAGAAATTGACTCTTTCAAAAGAGGAGCAGAGGGTAAGTCAAAATCTAGTAGATGATAGGGAGGAGTCGTATTATCCGTTGCTAATGGTAGATTGAAACTCTGAGTGCCATTATAATTTCTAAAAGGATTTGGCTGAGTACTCCAGTCCATGTATCCAAGTGAGCGAGCATATCTTTGCTGAGAATGTTTTGTTGTTTCATGGTAGTGAAATACCGTTTGTAAATCTTGATTCATGCTTGTAGTTTAGTGAAGTTTGCTTAAGTAAAACTACAATAATTATTTGGATTTTTAATAGTAGGCTTCTTTAATATCGCTTTTGTTAAAACCTAATTATGAAATTTTTAAACTTAAAACTTACAGTGTCATACTTAGAACATGAACCTATTTTTTATGATAGAGTTGAGCCAACACCGCTTCATAAACCTTTTTTAATTTCTGCTTCACAAAACGCAGCAAAACTTTTAGGAGTAGATGAAGACTTACTGCTTGATGAGAATCTTTTAGAGATTGTAAATGGAAAGAAAAAACTAGATGGGAGTGAGACTTTTGCTATGTGTTATGCAGGACATCAGTTTGGATATTTTGTTGAGCGTTTAGGTGATGGACGAGCTATTAATCTTGGTAAAGTAAATGGGCAAAACCTTCAACTCAAGGGCTCAGGTCTTACACTTTACTCACGTCAGGGCGATGGACGGGCAGTTTTGCGTTCAAGTATAAGAGAGTACTTGATGAGTGAAGCTATGCATGGACTTGGTATTGCAACTTCACGTGCATTAGCTTTAATAGGGAGTGACACAGATGTGGCACGTGAGAGATGGGAAAAAGGTGCGATAGTACTGCGTTTATCTCCAACATGGGTGCGTTTTGGAACATTTGAGTACTTTAACGCTAAAGGTGAGCATGAAAAATTACAACAGCTGGCTGATTATGTAATCGATGAATCATTCCATCATCTAAAAAATAAAGAGGGAATGTATCTCAAAATGTATGCAGAGATAGTGAGTAGTACAGCAAAAACAATAGCCCAATGGCAAAGTGTTGGATTTAACCATGGTGTTATGAATACAGATAATATGAGCATTGATGGAAGAACCATAGACTACGGACCATTTGCGTTTCTTGATGATTATGACAAAGATTATGTTTGTAACCATACAGATAGAGACGGTCGTTACAGTTTTAAAAATCAACCGGGTATCGCTCACTGGAATTTAGGTCAATTGGCAGTTGCACTATCTCCAATAGTAAATCATGATAGTGCCTTGCAAGTTCTTGAGGATGTTTTTGGAGAGGCTTACGAGAAAGTCTACTCTGAGATAATGTATGCAAAAATGGGACTAGAACAAGAAGAGGAAAATGATAGAAAACTTTTCCAATGGATGCTAGGAGCATTAGGAGGTGCAACTATAGACTACACTCTCTTTTTTAGAAAACTTTCACGCTTTGATGGAGATAAATCAGATATCTTAGACCTCTGCGTTTATAGAACATCGCTAGAAGAGTGGTTAGACTCTTATTCACTGCGTTTAGAGAAAGAGACTCTTTCAACAACTTCGCGCCATAAAAAGATGTTAAAAGTAAATCCAAAATACATTCTTAAAAACCACATACTTCAAGAAGCTATAGAAAAAGCAGAAGCTCATGATTTTAGTATGGTAAACGACCTACTCAAAGTGGCACTCTCTCCATTTGATGAACACCAAGAGTTAGAACACTTATGCAGACTAGCTCCAATGGAATCAAAAAATATAAAACTGAGTTGCTCATCATGAGAGAGTATAGAAGAGTAGAAATACTTATGGCTAAAAATGAAAAACTCAACAGTGTTGATTAGATGTAAAACACCAACAATTGATAAGTGTAGATCTAATGAGCCTATTAAGCTTATAGGTATTGTAAGATTTCCACAGCTATAAAAATAACCCCTAAAAACGCAACTGAAGATATAAAGACCAAAGCAGTGACAACTCTTGGACTACAATCATAAAGTGAAGCTAAATTCACATTTGCAACTGCTAGGGGCATTATAAGTTCTATAAAAATTATTCCTTTTATCATCGGGTCTAGTTCTAGGTTCACAAGCACTATAAACGCAACTAGAGGAAGAAGTATAAACTTAAATGCCAGTACCCAAATAAGCAATGTTTTACTAATCTCTTTTATCTTCGTTCCATAGAGATAAATCCCAAATAAAAAGAGTTGCATAGTCATTGAAGCGTAAGCTCCCATCATGAGCATATTCATGATAGAAGAGTGGATTTGTACCTCGTAAATGCTCAGAAAAATCGCGATAAACGCAGCCCAGAGAATAGGAAGCTTGACTATATTCATAAGAGATGTTTTTGTATCAAAAGTTCCACGCGAGTAGTAGTAAACACCGATGGTATAAACAACAAATACATTTACAAGGTTTACAACAGTTGTGTATGGAATAGACTCTTCACCAAAAATAGCGATATTTATAGGGATACCAAGATTTCCAGTATTTCCAATTATGGCAGCAACGGTAGCTATTGAGTACTCTTTCTTATTCTCAAAGAGTAGTTTTGCTACAAACGCAGCGATAAGAATTACAATAGCTACAATTGCGAGATATATTGAAGG
>JAGGWO010000208.1 GCA_021157485.1 Sulfurimonas sp.
AAGATATCGGCTATTCATAGAGTAAGCGATACAACTCTTAAAATAGTGTTTGATAAACGTGATGATATATATTTTAACATGCAGCGCTCAAATTCGAGTATGTTTAAGTGTGACTCTTATCCGCGCTCAAAAGTTTACAATGCCCCCTTTGATGTCATCATCGCAAAACGTTTTAATCGCTCAAATATTTTAGGTGTTGAGCTTCTAAATGATGACAAGATTATTCGTTTTAAAACTTCTATCGCTTCTGCATATAAACAAGAGATTACTTATCTGCAAATCGAGTTTACTGGTAAATATACAAATGTAATTATTTTAGATGAGCAAAATATAGTTTTAGAAGCTCTTCGTCATGTTGATCTATTTTCATCATTTCGTGAGGTTAGAGTAGGGCAGAAACTTTTAGATGTTCCATTAGCTCCTTTTGTTGCGAAAGAATTTCCACTAGAGAATGTAGAAGAGTTTCTTTTTAGTGTTTATGAAAAAGAGCAGAGTAACAGACTAGACTCTCTTAAAACTCAGAAAATATCATTTTTAAATAAAAAGATAAAAAAACTTCAAAAACTCTACAATGCTTTAGATGATGAAGAGACTCTGGAGAAAGAAGCACGTGAGAGTGAGCACTATGGTAATTTAGTTCTCTCAAATATTCATAATATTAAGCCTTATGCTACAAGCTTGGAGTTAGATGATTATGATGGAAGTAGCGTAAAGATAGAGTTGCCAAAAACGTATCCCACTGCGTTTATGATTTCGGATATGTTTTTTTCCAAGAGTAAAAAAGCGAAACAGAGAGCGAAACATCTTCACATAGAAGAAGAATCACTGCGTTCTAAGATAGAGCATATTAAACTTTTTATTCATACTGTACAAACTGCTAAAGATACTTCAAAAATAGAACTGCTCTTTCCTAAAAGAGTACAAAACAAAAAAGTCAAAGTGAATGATTCTATTGAGATATTTTGGATAGAGGGTTATAAAGTTCAGTTAGGTAAAAATGAGAAAGGTAATGTAGAAGTTCTTCAAAACGCAAGAGCAAAAGATGTTTGGTTACATCTAAAAGATCAGCCCTCAACACATGTTCTCATTACAACTGACAAACAAAACCTTCCTATGCATATTATTGAGAGTGCAGCAAGACTCTGTGTGGACTTTAGTACTTCTCAACAAGATAAGTTTTTGGTCGATTATACTCCACGAAGAGAAGTAACTATTCAAAGTGGTGCAAATGTGCTTTATAATAAGTACAAAACCATTGAGGTAGACACGAGAAATTAGAAGGAGTTAAAGATGGCGATAGGTCCTATTGGAAATGCTATATTTGTTAACCAGATGACAGCAAACGCTACTGCTTTGCAAAATGCTCATAATAATCGTGTTGACTTTCAAAATATGATAGCACAAGCTGCTGCAAATGAGAAAGATGAAAAAGTTTTAGAGGTGCGTCCTGCGGAAGAGAATCAAGAAGTAGATCCAGATCGTGAACACCAACGTGATGAAACAGATAGGGAGAACCAAAGAAGTGAAAAAAGAGACGATGAAGAAACAGAAGAAGAGATGCAGAGCAGGTACAAACTAGATATTAAAGTGTGATAGGGTATAATCTGCTTTTAATATAATATGCAGGAACTTTTATGAGTATGTTCGAAAATAATAAAGAGAGAATTATAACAGGACTAGCTCTGTTGGCTGGTGTTCTTATTGTAGGTCTTATAGATAATTTTTTTCTAATGTGGCTAGTCTTTGGTGGAATGTACCTATTAGCATTTAAAGAGGCAGTACTACTTTTTGAAGTTGAAAGAGACAATCTTTTACCTTATGCAGTTGGTATTTGGCTTCTAGCAGGAATCTATCCTTATGGTGATGACTTGTTTGTTTTAGCCGGTGTTGCATACGCTAGTGCTGTTGCGTTTAACAAAGAGATTGCATGGAAAGACTTTTTCCCATTTATCTATCCAACAGCTGGTATTCTTTTTATGTTTACAATGTACCAAGAGTACGGTGTAGTATCTCTTCTTTGGTTAGTAGCAGTTGTTGCTCTTACTGATATTGGGGCTTATGCAGTTGGTAAAAGTGTTGGTAAAACTCCATTTTGCGAAACAAGTCCAAACAAAACTATGGAGGGTGTTGTAGGCGGAATAACTGTTGCAACATTTGGTGGTATGTTTTTTGGTCTTCCTGTTGTTGACTTAGGTACTGCGTTTATCATCTCTTTTATGGTGGCTGTTAGTTCTATTTTTGGTGATTTGTTTGAGAGCTCACTCAAGCGTGCTGCAGGTGTAAAAGATAGTGGAGATATACTTCCAGGTCACGGTGGAATCCTTGATAGAATAGATGGTTATCTATTTGGAGGAATCGTGATGCTTGTTCTTCTTAGAGGGTTGGTATAACTCTTTGATACTTCTAGGCTCAACAGGCTCTATAGGTGTAAATACACTTATAGTAGCTAAAAAGTTTGGCATTGATGTTGAGGTGTTAGTTTGTGGTAGCAATATAAACCTTCTTAATGAGCAGATAAAAGAGCATAATCCCAAAACTGTAGTGATAGCAAACTCCCAAGATGTGTCAAAAGTAAATCATAGCTGCGTTTACTCAGGTCAAGAAGCAATTTTAAAAGTCATTGAGGACTCCCCAAGCGAGTTAGTTGTTAACGCTCTTGTAGGTTTCTTGGGACTTCGTCCAACGCTTAAAGCGATAGAGTGTGGCAAAAAAGTAGCTCTGGCAAATAAAGAATCACTTGTAGCTTGTGGTGCGTTTATAGATATCTCTAAAATACAACCTATTGACAGTGAACATTTTGGTCTCTGGTATCTTTTACAAGATAGACCTGTCTCAAAGATGATTATCACTGCAAGTGGTGGTGCGTTTCGTGATTGGGATATAAACAAACTTCAAAACGCAACTCTAGCAGATACGCAAAAACATCCAAACTGGTCAATGGGACAAAAGATTACTATAGATAGCGCAACTATGGTAAATAAGGTGTTTGAACTTTTAGAAGCAAGATGGCTTTTTGGAGAGGGTGAATATGACGCGATTATTGAAACGCAATCCCTCATCCATGCTCTTATAGATTTTAAAGATGGCTCAACTACGGCACATTTCGCACATGCGAGTATGCAACTCCCTATCGCTTACGCTCTTGATGAAAAGATGGATGAAAATATCTTAGGGCATGTTGATTTGCTTAAAGTCGGCTCTTTAAAGTTTCGTGAAATTACAACTGACAGATATCCTATTTGGAAGATAAAAGATTCTCTGATTCAAAATCCTGCTCGCGGTGTTGTTGTAAACGCAGCTAATGAAGTTGCAATCCAAAAATTTATAAATAAAGAGATAGGCTTTATGGATATTAGTAGAGTAATTATAGAAGCATATGAAAAATTTGATGAAGTACCTCATAGTATCGATGATGTTTTTGCGATAGATAAAGAAGTAAGAAGTTTTTCAAGGAGTACTCTATGATAAGTAGATTGGTTTCAAAACTAGCAAACCCTTTTAAATCAGAAGATGAAATTTGTGAGAGTGAAGAGAGAGCCATCAGTATTGTTGAAGATATAAAGGCAAATGATTCTGAATATGAGATGATAGATTTGGAGTCTATAGATCAAGAGATAAAAAATATTATCAGTGCTACACAAATTGATGGGAGTATAAGTCTAGAGATTATTGTAGATGATAGTTATGGACGTATTGATGTCTCTTCATCTATCTTGCAAGTGATTTTAGATCTTTTAAATAACTCACTTAGTGCGTTTGATGATGATTCTAATCGCAAAGAGATAAAGTTACAGTTTATGGCTAATGAGTATGGCTTAGAGATTGGGTGTTGCGATAATGCAAAAATTCAAAATAAAGCAGTAGAAGACAAAAGAAGAGATACTGGACTATTAGTATCAAGAGAAATCATTAAAACAATTTTTGATGGGAAAATGAATCCATGCTTAAGAGAGTACTCAAGAAGTGATATCTATCCAGCAGACAACAGTGGTAAAACCTGTTTCTACGTTGCCATCCCTTACTCAAATAAGTGTCTTTTAAAAGAGGGGTATGAATGATACTTAGCATAGAGAGTAGTTGTGATGATAGTGCTATTTCTATAACAGAGATAGAGACAAATAAGCTTTTATTTCATAAAAAAATATCTCAAGAGTTAGAGCATAGTGTTTATGGTGGTGTAGTTCCTGAACTTGCAGCACGTCTTCATGCTGAGGCACTTCCTAAAATTTTACAAGAGTGTGAACCTTACTTTAAAGACTTAAAAGCAGTGGCTGTGACATCAACTCCTGGTTTGGCTGTTACACTTGTCGAGGGTGTAACGATGGCTAAGGCTATTGCTGTTGCACTTAATATACCTATAATAGGTGTTAACCATTTAGTTGGACATATCTACTCTCTCTTTATAGAAAAAGATACAATCTTTCCTCTAACTGTACTTCTTGTTTCTGGCGGACATACTCAAGTGATGGAAGTAAAAAGTCTTACTGATATAAAAACAGTAGCTAAAAGTATGGATGATAGCTTTGGTGAGAGTTTTGATAAAGTTGCTAAAATGATAGGACTTGGTTATCCTGGTGGTCCACTTATTCAAGAGTTGGCAAAAGATGGTGATAGAAAAAAGCATAACTTTACTATTCCTCTTTCTCAGTCTCCACTAATTGCCTTTAGTTACTCAGGACTTAAAAACGCAGTAAGACTTGCCGTCCAAAAAGCTGATGGAGATGAAACGCAGTACAAAGATATAGCTGCTTCATTTGAACATATCGCTACTGCTCACCTCACTCAGAAACTAAAAAAGTACTTTAAAAAGGTAAGACCAAAAACTTTTGCTATAGTTGGTGGAGCCAGTGCTAACCTTTATCTGCGCTCACAAATCCAAGAACTTTTAAAACCTCATGGGGCTTCTTTACTATTAAGTGAGCTTAAATACTGTTCTGATAATGCAGCTATGATAGGTAGAGTTGCTGTAGAGATGTATAAACAGGGTATGTTCAGTTCAATAGAAGAGCTAGATATATCCCCTCGTAGCCAATTATAAACTTAAGTGAAACTTAGTCAGAATTAGTCATTTTTTTAAATAAGACAAAAATTATCCGATTTAAATATACTTCTATCAACAAAACGCATTAAGCGTTAAAATTAAAAAACAAAGGAGCCAAAATGGCAACTACAAAATTTAAAGGTACAGACGTAGAATTATTAGGAAATGAAGTAAATGTTGGAGACAAAGCACCAGCAATTACTGTTGTAAATTCAGATGGTCTAGGTGACGTAACAGTTGGTGGAGCTTCAGGTAAAAAACAACTTATCATCGTTGTTCCTTCTTTAGACACAGGTGTATGTGCTACTGAAACTCGTAACTTCAACGCTAAAGCTGCTAATCT
>JAGGWO010000102.1 GCA_021157485.1 Sulfurimonas sp.
ACACAAAATGAAAAAGATAACAACAATACTAGCTTTAGTAGGAACGTTAACACTAGGTTTAGCAGCAGATGCTACAATAGATGCGCAGATTGAAAAAATTCAAAATGCACCAGCTCAAGAGAGAGTTGAGCTTATGAATCAGTTTAAGAAACAGCTTATGACTATGAATCAGGAACAACGTGAAGAAGCTATAAGTAAGATGCAAACTAAAATGCATAATGGTAAAAGTTCTTCTCATACGAAAGGTGAATATGCTGAAAATGCCAAGGCAAATAGAGAAATGGCTCGAACTAGAGCGAGAGAGATGCAACAAAATAATATGCCAGATGTGAATCAGATGCAAAATGTGAACCAGCATCAAGCAGGTGGACAGTTTCAGCAAATGGGTGCAGCAGGTGTAGGTTCATCTTCTGGAAGCACGGGAATGGGTGGAATGATGAATCACTAAGCTCGGCTTAGTTACAATAATGAGCTGCCAATATTGGCAGCTTAAATCAGGAGAAAATATGAAAAAATTTTTACCGTTTTTAATACTAGGAGTGCTTTCCACAGGCTTATTGGCTTATTCCGATGCTGATATGGATGGAGTAGAAGACGGAGCAGACAAGTGTCCAAATACGTCGTTTATGGATTTAGTAGATATTAATGGATGTAGCAAAGAGTCCCTTAGTTCAGACAATCACTTTGATATAATCGTTGGTGCTTCTTATACAGAATCAGATTATAAAAGCTTAAACACAACAGATACTCTCTCAAGTACTTTCCAAGTAGATTATTACTATAAAGACTTTTCAATACAAGCATCAACAGCTTACTTTACAACTGATGGCAGTGGATATAATGACAGCGGAATGCAAGATTCATATTTGGGCGCATCATACCAATTTAAGCCCACTGATTCTCTCTTGTTGCGCGTTGGAGCAGTAGCAATTTTGCCAACTTATGATAGCTCTTTAAATAACAATAACACCGACTATAGTGGATCTTTAAATCTTAGTTATTCGCTAAATAATTTTAATATATTTGGCGGATATATTTATACTTTGATTAATGATGATGATACCGTATCAAATAGCATGGCGATAAATTATCAAAATACAAACGCATATAATATCGGTTTAGGGTACTATTTTACAAATAAACTCTATGTTAGTGGCGCATATAACTCCACTACAAGTATATATAAAGATGTTGATGATATAAATACTGCATCTGTTTATACTTATTACAGTATTGATGAGCACTGGTTTACAACATTCAATTATGCATATGGAATTAGTGACACAGCAAGTAAAAATTATGTTGCACTACGTTTAGGGTACTTTTTCTAAAAGATAATGATGAAAAAAAATATACTGCTTCTTGAAGATGATTATGAACTTGGTGAGACACTAAAGGAACTTTTAGAGTCTCATGATTACCAAGTTGACTTAGTTGAAAGTGGTGATGGTGCCACTGATGCTTCGTATGATAACAGTTATGATTTATATATTTTTGATATTAATGTTCCTGATATAAATGGCTTAGATCTTCTAAAAAGTTTGCGCGAGGCTGATGATAAAACTCCTGCTATATTTATAAGTGCACTTGTGGACTTAAACTCTATTGCGAAGGGGTTTGAAGTTGGTGCAGATGATTATATTAAAAAACCTTTTTTCCCACAAGAATTACTCATCAGAGTAAATGCAAAATTTGTACAAACAAATAGAGATATAATTTATAAAAACATACGATACGCTTCAAATACTAAAGAACTTTATATTGATGATAAAATAGTCTCTCTGGGGGAAGTCCAAGAGTCTATTTGTGATGTTCTGATGAGAAATATTGGCTCAGTTATTGATAAAACCATACTCATGGATTGTCTACAAAGCCCTTCAGATACCGGATTAAGAGTTGCAATAAATAAATTTAAACAGACGACGAATCTAGAGATAAAAAACATTAGAGGAATAGGATATATGCTTGAAAAAAGTTGAACGTGAATCCCTTATAAAAAGTTTTCTACTCTTTTTTATATCACAGGCTATTCTCTTGAGTGTTCTGTTTTTTATAGACTACAAGAAAGAGCTTCAAGCTTTTGATGATTCAATTTTTTCAAAAATGAGGATATGTAGTTTAAATCTAAAGTGTGATGAATTTCAGATAGATTTTGTCCCTATGAATGAGGATAAACTATATAGACTTCATAAAGACAACACTGCTCTATCTTCATACTTTTCAATTCCAAACTCTACAAAAAATTCTCTTAAAATATATCTTTTAAAAGATAAATATAATCAAAAAATAGATGAATTAAAAAGTGATATATTATTAAACTTTTTCGTGGTTATTGTTTTTGCACTGCTTCTCTCTTTTGCTTTTGCCCTCTATGCTCTTTACCCACTAAAAAATGCCCTGCGCTTAACAGAAGAGTTCATAAAAGATATACTACATGATTTTAATACACCTCTATCTACACTGCGTTTAAACTCCGCAATGCTAGAAGATGAAATAGGTGAAAACTCTAAAGTAAAACGTATACAAAACAGTGTGCAAAATATTTTAAATCTACAATCAAATCTTCGTTCATACCTGCATAGTCACAGTTCTCAAAAAGAGGAGTTTGATTTAAAAACTCTTTTAGAAGATAGGGTGAGTATGCTAGAAAAAAACTTTCACGACTTAGAGTTTATAGTTAAGGTCAAAGAGTTAAAACTAAGCACTAACAGAGATGCTTTTACAAGAGTAATAGATAACCTGCTAACAAACGCAGCGAAATATAATAAAAAAGATGGAAAAGTTATTTTAAAAATCGAGAATAATATTTTATATATTGAAGACACGGGAAAGGGAATTAAAAACCCTTCAAAAGTGTTTGAGAGATTTTACAAAGAACAAGAGAGAGGCATTGGGATAGGGCTTCATATTGTAAAAAAATTGTGTGAAGAGTTAGATGTTAAAATTGGTGTCAAAAGTATTGTAAATGAAGGTACAAGTTTTTTTTTAAATCTCAAAAATCTAATATAAGTTTTTAATCCACATTCGAGTATAATTCTTTCATGATTGCGCAAGATTCCATAGAAGCCTTAAAGGCACGACTTGATATTGTTGATGTTATTGGCTCTTATGTAGAACTAAAAAAAGCAGGTGGTAACTTTAAAGCACCATGCCCTTTTCACGATGAAAAATCCCCTTCATTTGTAGTAAGTCCACAAAAGCAGATATATCACTGTTTTGGATGTGGAGCTGGTGGAGACAGTGTTAAGTTTGTTATGGAGTATGAGAAACTTAACTACCCTGAAGCCTTAGAAAAGTTAGCTGATTCATATAACTTTACGCTCACGTACACAGATAACAAACATAACAAACCTCGCTCACAAGTTATGGATTCACTCAATGAGTGGTATAAAACTCTTTTAAACTCTAAACAGACAGCGGTAGAATATATAAAAGAGCGTGGAATTTATGAGAGTAGTGTTGAGAAATTTGGTATCGGATATGCACCTGATTCAAACGCAACTATCAACTATGTAAAATCCCAAATGTTTACGATGAATGAAGCTGTTGAGATGGGTGTTATCGGTTATGATGGTGGACGAAATTTTGCTAGATTTATAGAGCGTATCACTTTTCCTATCCACTCTGCAAATGGCTCTTTGGTTGGTTTTGGCGGAAGAACTATTACAGGTCATCAAGCAAAATATGTGAACTCTCCTGAAACACCATACTTCAATAAGTCGCGCCTACTTTATGCTTACCATCTTGCAAAACAAGCACTCTATAAAAAGAGTGAAATTATCATAACAGAGGGTTATCTTGATGTTATTATGCTCCATCAAGCAGGTTTTGATAATGCAGTAGCTACTCTTGGAACAGCTCTAACAGTTGAGCATCTGCCGCTTCTTAGAAAAGGTGATCCTAGAGTTGTTATGGCTTATGATGGAGATAATGCAGGACGAGCAGCAGCACTCAAAGCAGCACGACTTTTAAGTGCTTCAGGGTTTCGTGGTGGTGTTGTTATCTTTAGTGGTGGTTTAGACCCTGCTGATATGGTAAAGGATGGAAGAGTTGAAGAGCTCGCAAATATGTTTAGGGAGCCAAAGGTATTTATAGAGTTTGTTCTTGATGAGATACTTTCACTTTATGATCTGCGTGATCCAAAAGCAAAAGAAGCATGCATGGCTGAAGGAATAGCATATCTTAAAACTCTCTCACCTCTTCTTCAAGAGGAGTACAAAACTTATCTTGCCTCACGTTTAGGTGGGCTTGGAGTGTCTCCATCACTTCTCAAAGTAAATAGCCAAACAAACATTAACAATCAAAATGCACCTTTGATTCAAAAAAATTCTCATAAAGATATGTGGGAACTTAGTCTTATAAAAACTGTTTTAGAGTATCCACATTTTATAAATCAGATTTTAGATGTTTTAGACCCTTCACTTTTACAGTTTCATTCTCACGAGTTTGCTTCTGCTCTACAAGGACAAAATGATAATCCACATCTCATGGCAATTTCAGTGGATGAGACAATAGTTCCACTAAAAGATGAAGATGCACTTAATGCTGAGCTTATTACATTTTTAACACGTCACTATGAGAGAGAACTAAAAAAAATAAATCTCCAGCAAAATATCTCATTTGAAGAGAAAGCTTTCTATATTCGTAAGTTTCGTGGTAAAATTGCAGTATTAAAACGAGGTGAACTGGTGGCATTTGAGAATTAATTATTCTTACGCCACTCTTGTGCCTAACCAAGGAACTGTAAAATGAAAGCAATAGCACTCTTCTCAGGTGGATTAGACTCTACATTAGCAATGAAACTTATCATAGATCAAGGTATAGATGTTTTAGCAATAAATATCAATACAGGTTTTGGAAGTACAAAAGATAGATTAGAGCATATGCAGAGTATGTGTGATCAAGTAGGAGCGGAGCTTAAAATAGTTGATATTCAGAGTGAATATCTTCAAGATGTTCTGTTTGATCCAAAGCACGGTTATGGGAAAAATTTCAATCCTTGTATTGATTGTCATGCGAAGATGTTTGCGGTTGCTAAAAGTATTATGGAAGCTGAAGGTGCCTCGTTTCTTATAAGTGGTGAAGTTATGGGACAGCGCCCAATGAGCCAAAACAAAGATGCTCTTCAAACTGTTTTAAATGAGAGCAATTGTGATGGACTGCTTCTTCGTCCAATGTCTGCCTTGCGTTTAGCTCCAACAATGGCTGAAGAGAAAGGCTGGGTAGACAGAGATAAGCTTGAAGGCATCACAGGGCGCTCACGTGATAGACAATTAGCATTAGCAAAAGAGATTGGTCTTGATGATTTTGAATCTCCAGGCGGTGGTTGTCTTTTAACTGATGAAAACTTTGGTAAAAAAATGTTTGACTTCATAAAGCATGATAAGTTTGAAGTAAAAGATATTCCGGTTATGAAATTTGGCCGTCATTTTCGCTTAGCAGATGGAGCAAAACTTGTTATTGGTAGAGATAAAGAAGAGAATGAACATCTTCAAAATATAGATAACGATAAATACTATCATATTAAAACAGTTGGACTTCCAGGTCCTCACGCACTTCTAAGTAAAAATGCAAGCGAAGAAGATAAAAAGCTCTCCGCAAGTGCAGTTTTAACTTACTGTAAAACATCTGTTGATAATAGTTATACATTGTCTTATGATGCTCAAGAAGTTACAGCTTCACCATTTACCTCACGTGAGGCAATGAAACCTTTCAGTATTCAATAACTATCTGTTATACTTAACCCATTAAATAAAAAACACTAGTGTTTTGAGCC
>JAGGWO010000128.1 GCA_021157485.1 Sulfurimonas sp.
AGTAAATGCAAGAAAAGCCCATGAAAATCAAATGAAAAAGATTGAATCTCTTTTAAAGGGGAAAGAAGTTGATAATCCAACTGCAGCTTTAAAGACAGAGTGTGAATTTGGAAAATGGTTATATGATGATAACAGCCATTTAAAAGATATTTTAGGGAGTATTTTTTACAATAATTTAGAAAGTTTACATGCTAGATGGCATATTGAATATCTAAGAGTATTTGAGATATTTTTTAAACCAAAAAAGAAGGGCTTTTTTTCAAAAGCTTTTGGTAGTAATAAAATAGATGAAATGGAGTTTGATAAAGCGAAACTGTACTATTCGGAGTTAGAATCTACAACCAATGAACTTTTAAAAGTTATTGCTTCATCTCAAAGACGATTAGAAGCCTTAAGAGAGGAAAAGTTTTATTAAATAATTTTTAAAAAAGGTGTCCCATATCATCTTTTTTAGTATTTATATAATCTTTGTTATATTTGTTAGTTTTCATAATAATTGGTATTCTCTCGACAATCTCTATATCACTGATTGAGTTTACTTTATCAGGATTATTTGTAAGTAGTTTTATCTTATGGATGTTGAAATGCTTAAGTATATAGGTAACCATCTCATAAGTTCTCTCATCTGCACGAAATCCAAGTTGATGATTTGCCTCAACAGTGTTAAGGCCTTTATCTTGAAGAGCATAAGCATTTATCTTATTTAAAAGACCGATATTTCTTCCCTCTTGTCTGAGGTAAATAACCATGCCGTTAGTTTTTTCTGCTAACTCTAGTGCGTATTCAAGTTGGTCACGACAGTCACATTTTAAACTACCAATAGCATCACCAGTTAAGCACTCAGAGTGAACCCTAACAATAGGAGTCTCATCAAGGTTTTCTTTGTATATGACAAGGTGTTCTTTACAGCCATCTTTGCATGGTTCTTTAAAAGCTTTTACTTTAAAATCACCAAATCTTGAGGGTAAATTTGCTACTTCGGAAATCTGTATATTCATTATTAATCTTTAAAAGGGTAAAATATTTTTTTAAAAAAATGATTATAGCAAAAAAAGGTTTAAGTATGTTTCAAAGATTTCGTAGAACTCGTTTAAACACGCATCTTCGCGCATTAGTAAGAGAGACAAATGTAAGTGTAGATGATTTTATATATCCACTCTTTATTCGTCCTGGTAAAGGGATTAAAACAGAAGTGGCATCTATGCCTGGTGTTTTCCAGATGAGTATTGATGAGGTTTTAAAAGAGTGTGAAGTGTTAAAAGAACTTGGAATTTACTCAATTATTCTTTTTGGTATTCCTGATGTAAAAGACTCTATTGGTTCAGATTCGCTCTGCGATCATGGAATCATCGCTTCATCAATCCGTGCTATAAAAGAAGCACATCCAGATATGTTTGTTGTTACTGATTTATGTTTTTGTGAGTACACGGACCATGGGCACTGTGGAATTATAGATGAAGAGAATGAAACGGTTAACAACGATGCAACTCTTGAAATCTCAGGACAGCAAGCAGTTATCCATGCAAAAGCTGGAGTTGATATGATCGCACCATCTGGAATGATGGATGGGATTATCGAAGTTTTAAGAACTGCTCTTGATGAAGCTGGATTTGAAAACCTACCTATTATGGCTTACTCAACTAAATTTGCTTCAGGATACTACGGACCATTCCGTGATGTAGCAGAATCAACTCCAAGTTTTGGCGACCGTGCTTCGTATCAGATGGACCCTGCAAACAGACGTGAGGCTATTAGTGAGTCTATATCTGATGAGGCTCAAGGTGCTGATATACTTATGGTGAAACCTGCTCTTGCATACTTAGATATAGTACGTGAGATAAAAGATGCTACGTCACTTCCAATGGCTGTTTATAATGTAAGTGGTGAATATGCAATGCTTAAAATGGCTGGAATGAATGACTTGATTGATTATGAGAGAGTTGTTATGGAGACGATGATTGCGTTTAAACGTGCTGGAGCTGATATAATTATCTCATATCACGCAAAAGAAGTAGCACAAATGCTAAAAAAATAGTACAATTAAGAACTGAGAGAAAACTAGGAAAGATTATGAGACATTTTTTAACACTTAAAGACTTTACAAAAGAAGAAATCTTAGAGATTATAGATATTGGTTTAGAGATAAAAAAAGATTTAAAAGCTGGCGTTTACAAAGAAGAGCTTAAAAAGCAAACACTTGCGATGATATTTGAAAAAAGCTCAACTAGAACGCGTGTAAGTTTTGAGACTGGTATGTTTCAACTAGGTGGACATGCACTTTTTCTTTCAAATCGTGATATCCATTTAGGTCGTGGTGAACCTATAAAAGATACTTCACGTGTAATCTCAAGTATGTGTGATATGGTTATGATTAGAACGTTTGAGCACTCTATGATTGAAGAGTTTGCAGAGTACTCTAAGGTACCTGTTATTAATGGCTTAACAGATTCATACCATCCTGTACAACTCTTAGCAGACTATATGACTATGGTTGAATATGGTGTAAATGAAAACGCAGTCGTTGCTTACATAGGTGATGGGAACAATATGACTCACTCATGGATGATGCTTGCAGCAAAGTTGGGTTTTGAGCTTAGAATTGCAACTCCTAAGGGTTATGAAGTTGACTCAGTTGTCTTGGAAAATTCTATGAAAATTGCACGTGAGAGTGGAGCAGTTATTACTGTAATGAATGATCCTAAAGAAGCAATTCATGGTGCTACTATCGTGACAACAGATACTTGGGCTTCAATGGGTCAAGAGGATGAAAAAGAGCAGAGAATTAAAGACTTTAAAGGCTTTATGGTTGATGATTTGATGATGTGTTTAGCTAAAAAAGATGCTAAATTTTTACACTGTCTTCCTGCATATAGAGAACAAGAAGTGAGTGAGTCAGTTTTAGAAGGACATGCTAAAATAGTATTTGATGAGGCTGAAAATAGACTTCACGCTCAAAAAGGTCTGATGGTTTGGTTAGATAGACAAAGAGGCTAGAAAAGCCTTTTATATCCATCCTTTAGAATCTTTGATAATTGCTTGATTATTTGAATTGAAGATATTTATGAGTATTGAAATGATGTCAGTACCCTCAGCAAAATAATCATCTGCGTTTAACTTGCTTTTTCCCTTTAAAATTTTTGATTTTGTCAAAGTTGTATATTTTAAAATAGATTTTTGTGAAAGTGCAAGATTTTTATCAATTGTAGAATCATAGCTATCTCTATTTCCAGCAACTATGAATTTCATATCTGTTTGAAGTTTTTCATTTATTGTGTTGATATCATTGATCATAGCTGCCATTGCATATTTTTGAGCCTTAGTGATTTTACCCTTAGCAATAATACCAGAACCCATACCTCTCATTCTACCAATCTGTTCAGTAAGAGGTAAAATAGTTTCCATCATAATAACAGAAGCCTCTTGCCCAAGTTTGTTTAAATCTTTAGAGCCCTGTTTGCTAACAGTTTGAGCAAGCATCAGGGTTAGTTCTATCTGTTGTGTATATGCGTCAAACGCAGCAGATGGCTCTAATTTCAACGCTTTATTATTTAAGATTACAAGTGACTGAGAAATACTTGTTGCTCTATCTCTAATTATAGGATTAGTAGCTAAGGGAAGTGATTCCATAATTCCAAGAGCTCTTTTCATATCTTGTTTATTACCATGGATTAAAAGAAGAGTACTCTCATTCCCATTTAGATAACTATTTGTTAAACCACGAGTTTTTTGTGTTGCTATTACTAAATCTTTTAGAGAGTTGATATATTTTGCATTTTGGGCTTGCTCGTTATTTGAAAATAGTGATTTTGCCTGTAATTGGAGAGTAGAGAGTAGAAGTGTAATAAGTATCACTTTACGCATATATATCCTTTGAGTTTTTAGTTGTGAAATTATACTAAAAACTATATAAAATGCTGTTTAAAAGTGTTGTATTTTTTTTTGTTATCACAATCCAGCTATTTTACAGCCAACCTTTAGAGTCTTCTAAGATTGCACTATTGTTAGTGTTGTAAGCTTTTATGATTTTTGAAATTAGTTTAGTACCATTTTCAAAATATATATTAGGGTCTATATTTTTAATATTTTTACTAAATTCTCTTTGTGCAAATTTCGTATATGAATTTGCACTCTGGTTAACTGCTAAAACCTCGTTAGAGATACTTGATGATAATTTACTAGGATACTTTGATATGAGTCTGTTCATATCTGATTGTAGTTTTATGTTTAGCGTTTTTACTTCATTTACTAAAACAAGTATTTTAGCAAGTTCATCTTCACTTCTTGAACCCTTAGCAGCTAGTCCTGAACCAAAACCACGTAGTTGACCAACGTACTCTGTCATAGGAAGCATAACCTCCATCATAACTGCAGAAGCTTCTTGTCCAAAAGGGTTTAACTCTTTTGATGATCTTTTACTAACTGTTTGAGCTAACATTAGTGCTTGAGCAATCTGTTCAGTATAGTTTGAAAAAGCTACACTAGGTTTTTGTTTAAATGCTTTGTTGTTAAGCGTAATAAGAGATTGAGATATAGTAGTAGCTCTAGAGTTGATGATAGGGTCAGCTGCCATAGGTAGAGACTCCATTGTCCCGATTGCTTTTTTCATCTCTTGTCTATTTGCATATACAAGAAGCAGAGCAGCAGTGTTACCATTCATATAAGAGTTTGTTAAACCCCTTGTCTTTTGTGTAGCAATAACTAAGTCTTTAAGACTTCCAATATATACACTGCTATCAGCTTGTTGAGTGTTGCTAAATAGTGATTTTGCTTCTAAGCTAAATAGCATAAGTGAAACAAGTAAAAATAAACGCATAATTAAATCCTTTTTTTTATTTTAAAATATGCCTACATATAAATAATTATAACGTAACATAATGTCAAATATAGGCAGTTGTTTTAATTAGTAAGCTATTCCAGTTGCTGTTCTTATTTTTTCCATAAGTGGCTGAGCAACCTCTTTAGCTCTAAGCGCTCCACTCTTTAAAATCTCTCTAACTTCATCTTGATTATTTTGGAAATACTCACGTTTTTCCCTAAACTCTCTAAAGTACTCCCACATAACTTCACCAAGATAGATTTTAAAGTGACCATGACCTTCGCCACCTTTTGTGTATCTCTCCTCTAAAGCTCTGAGGTTATCACCCTCTAAAAATAGTTTTGCCATGTTGTAAACATTACAATTTATAAACTCTTTAGGGTCTTCCATTGCTACATTTTCAGTTACAATTTTTTTAATAGTTTTGAGTTGTTTTTTCTCTTCACCAAAGATGTTTACAGTATTTCCATAACTTTTAGACATTTTTTGTCCATCTATTCCTGGAACTGTTTGAACTTCTTCTTGAATACGAAACTCTGGCATAACTAAGATATCGCCATATTCATTGTTGAACTTAGTTGCTATATCTCTTGCAATTTCAACATGCTGAATCTGATCTTTTCCAACAGGAATAACTTCTGAGCCAAAAAGTAAAATATCAGCTGCCATTAGAACAGGATATGAAAAGAGTGAGTGGTTCGCAGCTATACCTTTTGCTGTTTTATCTTTGAAACTATGAGCACGTTCAAGTAGTCCCATAGGAGTAAAAGATGATAGTATCCAGTAGAGTTCTAAAACTTCTTTGACATCTGATTGTACCCAAAATGTTGATTTTTCTGGATCTATTCCAAGTGCTAAAAAGTCAGTAGCACACTGCATAGTAAGTTTAGATAAATCTTTTCCACCGCTTGTCATTGCGTGATAGTTAGCAATAAAAGCAAAAGTATCACTATCTTTTTGAGCATCTACCATCTGTTTTATAGATCCGAAATAGTTTCCAATATGTAAGTCACCTGATGGCTGAATACCTGTTAATACTCTCATTATAAATCCTCGAGTTTAAATAGCTAAATTTTTTAATCGTATTATACCAATCTCAGCTTTATTTTGTTACTATATATCTATATAAATAGGAGCGAAATACTCCTAAATAACAAAGGATTTACGATGAACTTACAAATTCGTTCAAAAGACATAACACTTACTGATAATACAAAAGCTCATATTGAAGTTGCTATTGAGGCTTTTTCAAAATACTCTTTAGACATTACTACTATTAACGCAACTATTGCAGCTGAAAAAAAAGGCGTATCTGTAGAGTTTGATATTCATATTGCTCATTCTCAACCTGTTGTGATTAACCAAAGTGATGATGCTTTAGATGCTGCTATTGATTTAGCAATAGACAGAGCAAATAAAGCTCTTCGTCGTCTTCATGATAAAGTTATTTCTCATCAAAAAGGGTCTGTTAAAGATCTAGAAACACTTGACGCATAATTGATTAATATGTCCTATAGGGACATATTGACTTTCTCTCATTTTAAGGAAAATCTATTTGAAACTTTTCGTTTTACTATTTTTATTTTTTAATCTACATGCTGATAATGATTACTCTGTGCGTGGCGCTTATGGTACTTCCTCAGCTAGTGATTTTGATGAACTTTATAATTTTACAGGTTTTAATACAAGTCCATATGGTACATCAGTATGTAATCTAGCAGGAGGGTATCGTTTTATTGAAGATTTCTTTGATTTGCCGATTGACTTTACAGCTAATGGTGGAGTAAGTTATTTTGATGAAAATGGGTATCAGGATAACTTCTTGGAAGCTAATCTTTATTTAAAAATGTTTATTAAGTTTAACTTTTTATCCCAACAGTTTCGTTATGGTATAGCTGAAGGTGTTTCATATGCTGGAAAAGTCCCATGGGTTGAGGATAGAGAGGCTGTATCTGAAAATGATAATGAATCTGAGTTTTTAAACTATATGGAGATGACATTTGATTTTGATGTTGGAAAACTTATAAGAGTAAAAGACTTAGAAGGCCTATACCTAGGTTACCTTATAAAACATCGTTCAGGTGCAAAAGGCACTTATGGCGGAGTTCAAGATGGCGGCTCAAACTATAACTGCGCTTATTTAGAAAAAAACTTTTAAGGAAAAAAATTGAAAATAATAATACTGTTTTTCTTGATAGCTAATTTAATAGCACAAGATGATTATTCACTAAGGGTTGCTTATGGTAATGCATCTGAAAATGATTTAGGGGAGATTATCTCTGGACAGCTTGGCTCTCATACTGAAGATTTAACTGTTCTTTCTGTAGATGGAGGCTATCTTTTAAAAGAGAGTGCTTTTGAATGGCCTATGGATATTTATGTAAAAGGGGGAGTATCTTACTTTGATGAGGGTGCTTTTGATGATGTATATGAAGCGACTCTTTATATAAAAGCGTATTGGAATTTTGATTTTTTAGAGAATAGAGTAAGAGTGGGTTTAGGTGATGGTATCTCTGTTACAAGTGATATTTTACGTACAGAATATTTAGAAGCAAAATCAAAAAATGACAATAACTCAGAATTTTTGAATTATATTGATTTTAGTGTAGATTTTGATTTTGGTAGATTGATAAGATATAAACCTTTGCATAATACATATATAGGTTATGCTCTAAAGCACCGCTCAGGTATTTATGGTCTGATAAACAATGTAGAGAAGGGTGGTTCAAACTATAACACCATTTATTTAGAGAGGAATTTTTAAGATGGATATTATGGATTATTATTTATGGATTGTTACATTTCATATTATGGCAGTTATGTCATGGATGGCAATGCTTTTTTATCAACCAAGACTGTATGTATATCACACTGAACAGAAAAATAAACCAGATTTTGTAGAGGTTGTAAAGATTCAAGAGTATAAAATGTACAAATATATAGGACTTCCTGCAATGTGGGCAGCAGTAATTAGTGGGCTTTGGATGTTATACCTCAGACCAGATTTACTACAAGGTGATATATGGATGTATGCTAAAATTTCTGTAGTTATTGTACTGATGGCATATTCATTCTCTTTAGAGTACTATAGAGTTCAACTAGAACGTGAAAACTATTCAAAAAGTGGAAACTTCTTTAGAGCTTACAATGAAGTACCAACTGTACTCTCATTGTTAATTGTAGGATATGTAGTTACTAAAACATTCTCTTTAGCTTTTACTCTTATAACTTTGGCAATTGGTGCTTTTGTGATTTATAGAGTGACAAAACAGATACCCAAAGAGGTTTAAACTATTTCTCCCCGCGTTTCTTTGCTTTAAATAGCAGAGGCGTTCCCGTAAAGTTAAACGCTTCTCTCATCTTATTTACTAGATATCTTCTATATGTAAAGTGAAGTCCACTTGGTTTATTCATAACGATAGCTATTTTTGGTGGTCTTGTCTCATACTGTGTTCCATAGTAGATACGAATAACTTGACCACTAACACTTGGAAGAGTGTGACGACGAAGGGCTTTTTCAATTATTTCATTTATTTTACTTGTTGGAATTCTCTGAGAGTAGTTTTCATTTATCTCTAAAATCATATCATGAAGTTTATCAACTCTCAGGTGTGATTTTGCCGATAGTGTGATAATTGGTGCATATGCAAGAAATTTAAATCTTTCACGAACCTCTTTGATGATTTTATCGTGATCCTCACGTTTAGAGATATCCCACTTGTTTAAAACAATAACAGAAGCTAATCTGTTACTATCAACAAGTCCGGCTATTTTTTCATCTAAATCCATAAATGGTTCACTTGCATCAAGAACAATAAGAGCCATGTTAGAGTTTTCGAGCATCTCAGTAGTACGCATAAGTGCATACTTCTCAATACCTAATATCTTACCACGACGACGAAGACCTGCAGTATCTACAAAGGTAATCTGCTTATCTTTGTACTCAACTGTTTCATCAATAGGATCAATTGTAGTTCCCGCAACAGAACTTACAACAGAACGCTCTTCTCCAAGAAGGGCATTTAAAAGTGAGCTTTTTCCAACATTAGTACGACCGATAATTGCAATTTTAATATGGTTAATATCCTCTTCATCAAACTCTTTGATACGGTCATTGTTTCCAAAGATAGTATCATCTACAACAACACCATCCATCTCATCTTCATCCCAGTAGGTATAACCATCATCATGCTCCTCTTGTTCAGAAACATTTGCAAAGAAGTCTTCATCAGTCTCTTCTTCAGGTTCAATGATATGAATATCTTCGTCACTCTCTTCTTTAACAATGTCGCTATCAGGAATTTTGCTACTTATCCACTCTAAAAGCTCAACAGTATTTCTGTTGTGTGCAACAGAGATACCAAAAATAGCATCAGTTCCAAACTCATAATAGTCCCAAAGTTTCTCTTTCATCTTGTCGTTATCTATCTTATTAACAACGAGGGCCATATCTTTACCCATAGCTTGAAGTTCATAAAAAAGCTTTTTATCTTCATCTTCAGGGATACCTTTTCCATCAACCATGTAAAGAATTATGTCAGCTTTGTATGCAGCTTTTAAAGACATCTCTTTAATCTTATCGAAAAGTTCACAACCCTTATCAAGTCCACCAGTGTCAAGAAGTTGAACCTCTTTGTTCATGATAACAGTAGTTCTGCGTTTAACATCTCTAGTAGTTCCAGCGATATCCGCAGTAATAGCATCGCGTTTTTTTACTAAACGATTAAAAAGAGAACTTTTCCCAACATTTGGGCGACCAATAATGGCAATTTTTTTCATGAGTAGACCTTGAAGATATATTATTGGAATTATAGCTAAATAATTATTGTGGGGGATTAAGTGCCACTCTCAAGGAAGAGAGTGGAGCTGTTTAGTTTGTAGGAAATTCGTTTTCTAAACTCTCTAAAGCTTGTTTAGATTGAAATTGTTGCCATAGAGCATTGTCATTTTTAAAACTTGATGGTGCACCAATAGCTTTTTTAACTTCATTGTTTACAGAAGCTTCTGGTACTGTAACTAACATATAGATTGCGCCTGATGGAGCGTTCCACATATCTAC
>JAGGWO010000005.1 GCA_021157485.1 Sulfurimonas sp.
ATAAATTCGCTAAAAATGTAGATATTGGTGCGTGGCTTAACTGGAGTCAATTAGGTGATGATAAAACAGATTACCATCGTACACAACTAGATGTGATTCTTAAGTTCTAGTAAATTTTTTAAAACTAATATAGTTTAACTTCATTCTTCTTCCCTGTTTTTCAATAAAGCCTACATTAGTTAGGCTTTATCTGAATAAACACTTTACTATTCTCCCCAAAAAAAGAACTTTTACACTCATTTGATATTAATCATCGATAATCTCAGCATATAAATGTTATAATGCCAGCAAAATTTAAGTTTAGGTGGAAAAGTATGTCTGTAGCAAAATACCCAGATATTTTTAGTCAGTTAAAAGCTGAGGTTCGTGCAGCTGGATTACTGGATCGTATTCCAGTTCGTGGAACAATTGAGATGATTGCAACAATAATCTCTATGATGATTGTATATTTTATAGTTTTTAACTGGGAAGGCATAGCCCCTCCAGCTGGAGCAGCAGTTGCACTTGGACTATTTATGACTGTCATCTTTACTCGTGCAGTATTTATTTCCCATGATGTTTTACATACTCAGTATTTTAAAAACAAGTCACTATCTTTTAAGCTAAGCTATCCATTCTCAGCGATAATTCTTAGTAATTCATCTTCGTGGTGGGATTTTAAACATAATATCAATCATCATACTTGGTGTAATGTTCCTGAGAAAGATGAAGATATCTTAGCGATGGATGGTGCTTTTGCTCCAAACTATAAAGGAGATAAAGGCTGGTTAAGAAGTAGTAAATATCTTGTTTTTTGGGGTTCTATGTTCTTTATGTATCCTGCGTTTATTGTTCAATCTTATAACTTTGCAATTAAAAGAAAAAAGTATGGTGAGCTTTTCATGATGTTACTACACTGGCCAATTATCTGGGGACCAATATTTTATTTCTTACCATTTTCAGACGCTATAACAGTCTTCTTAGTTCTTAACTTTACACTCTCTCCATGGCTTGCGTTTGGGTTTATTACAAATCACTTAGGATGTGAAGTATTTGAGAAAGACGACAGTGAATCACTTACATGGATGGAACTTCAGATGAGAACTTCTCGTTCACTTAGCGGTGGAGCATTTGTTCACTGGTTCTACGGCGGTCTTAACACACAGATAGAGCATCACCTGTTTCCAAAAGCACCACGTTTTAACCTTTTGAAGGTTCAAAAAATGACTAAAGACTTTGCTAAAAAACATCATATGAAGTATTTTGAGACTACACCAGTTGAGGCGTATGTTCAAATTAATTCTGTGTTAAAAGAGTATTAGTCAATATCAATCTTCTCTAAAATCTTTCATCTCCTTATTCCCATACTTTGCATGGGAATAGAGACTCCAACCAACCAAATACAAAACATAATAGACAATATAAAATAGCTTTGAAAGTTATGTAAGAAGTCAGATAAATATATTCACTGAGCGATGTGAGGGAATGTAAAAATGTATAAGTTATAGATTAATCAAGAAGTATATTGATAGGCTAGAGTTGTGTAAAAGTAGAGAAGGATTATACCCCGTCTACTTTAAGAAGTTTTGTTTTACCGACCATTAAATCGATTGTCATTGCAGCTCTTTTCCATACGCTTTCTTGTCTGTACTCAATATTATGTTTTCTACATACCTCTTTTACAAGAGGCTGCATTTTCTGCTGATAACTCTGAGGTGTATTTGGAAATAGGTGATGCTCTATTTGGTAGTTTAAAAAGCCTTGTGCAAAGTCAATTAAATCAGTACCAGTGTTATAGTTTACACTACCCATAATCTGTCTAAGATAAAACTCACCTTGAGATTTGTGAGGCTCACTGAATTGGTATATATCCCCAGCAGAGTGATTAGGAACGATTACTAAAAATGAGTGAAGGTTAGCATAGGCTTCAGCCATTATTAGAATGATTAAAGCGCTTCCAACTGCACTCCAACCAAGTGGTAAAAACAGAAGTGGAAGAAATACAAACTGAAATAGACCGTATGGTAGATAGAAGTCTTTCCACAGTCTTTTTCCGCGTGGAGTTGTAGGCAGATAGTTATAGTCTGATATTTCTGGTTCTTTGTTTTTTCGTCTCTCTTTGTTATCTAAAATTCTCATTGTATTTGGTGCATAGTAAGAAAATTTCCAAGTCATTGCAAATATATAAACTATTACACGTCTAAGCCACATAGGTACTTTAGATTGAATTAACCACTGCATATTACGTTCAACATTATCCGGATCATCATCTTCGCCTAGATGGTAGTGGTGCATAATATTGTGCTCATACTCCCAAGCTGCAGGTTGAATCCAGTCTAACCAGTCAGTATATCTTCTGAGTCCTCTAGCGTAACCTTTTTTCTTGTACTTTAGAGGAACATTTGGAACTTTATCATAAGCTCCATGAAGAATAGGGTGCGTTATATCTGCCCATCTTGTAACATTTCCAACACCGATTAAAACTGCTGCAATGATACCAAGTGTCCAGAAACCAAATGAACTCAGACCGATAGAAACTTCTAATGCAGTGGCAACATATATCATAAAGAAACCAGCAAATGTAGCACCTCTAGACCAACGTTCTAGTTTAAGAAGATGATCGAAATCTGCTTGACTAACAGGACCAAGTTTCTCTTTAATCTCTTCTATATCACGTTGAAGTTGCTCTTTATCTACGTCTTCATATTTAGTATAAACATGATCACTTGGAAGTTTTTCAAAAGTTTGATTTGTAGTTGTTTGCTCAGTTACAGTCTCTTGTTCACCAGCTTCTATTCTGGCTTGCTCTGCCCATATCTCTTCTTGGGCTGCAATCTCCTCAGCTTCTTCTGTTGAGACTATTGCTTCTCTTGCTTCTCTTTGTTCGAGTATCTCATCAAGTGATTTTATTTCTGACAAAATGCACTCCTCTTTTATTTAATAAATTTATAATTCTCATTATATAGAAAAATACTTAAACTATAAGTGTTTTGTATAATTTTAAGCAAAAAATTAGGTTAAAAGTAACCAATAGAACCGCTCTTAATATACAATAAACATCATTTTGGATAGAATAACAATAATTTATAAAGTAACAATATTGGAGAATTAATGGACGCAGCCAAATATATTTGGATGAATGGAAAATTTGTGGGCTGGAATGATGCCAAAGTTCATGTACTAACGCATACTATTCACTATGGAAATGGTGTAATTGAAGGGACTAAAGCATATAAAACAGAGAAGGGTTATGCGATTTTTCGTCTGAATGATCATACTGTAAGACTTAAAGAGTCTGCTAAAATGACTTTAATTGATATACCGTATACGGTAGAAGAGTTAAACGCAGCTCAAATAGAACTTGTACGAAAAAATGACTTTAAGGGTGATAATGTTTATCTTCGTCCTTTCTCATTTTTAGGCTATGGTGTTATGGGACTTTATCATAAAGATGCGCCTGTAGAGACTGCAATAGCAGCTTGGGAATGGGGCGCTTATCTTGGTGAAGAGGGCATGAAAAAAGGTATAAAACTTAAAATTGTATCTATGACAAGACCTGCAAACACTTCAAACATGGGTAAAGCAAAAGCAACTGCGAATTATTTAAACTCTCAAATGGCAAAATATGAAGCAATTGATTGCGGATACGATGAAGCACTTTTACTTGATGATCAAGGTTATGTCGCAGAGGCAAGTGGAGCTAGCTTTTTCATGGTAAAAGATGGAGAGTTGATTACTCCACCAAGTGATAATGCTTTAGCTTCTATAACTCAAAAAATGGTTATAGAGATGGCTGAAGATATGGGAATTAAAGTGACTCGTCGTCGTATAACTCGTGAAGAAGTTTATGTTGCAGATGAAGCATTTTTAACAGGAACTGCAGCAGAGATTACACCTGTAGCACATATTGATGCAAGAGATATTGGTTGTGGCTCACGCGGTGAGATGACTGAGAAAATTCAGAGTACTTACTTTGATATAGTGTTTGGTAGAAATGCTAAATACGAGCACTATTTAACTTATATAGATTAATATGCATTCCCACTCGGGAGAGTGGGAACGAGGTTTGAACTAGTTCCACCTCTCCTGAGGTGGAGCTAAATGAACACAAACAAAGGAAATATAAAAAAATGAAGGATAACTTACTTATGGCATCAGATATGAATGATTACTTTAACAAAAAAAAGAGTGAAGGCGGCGGATTTAAAAAATCTAGCGGCGGCTCAGGTGGCGGCAATGGTGGAGGACCTAAAGGTCCTCAAATGCCAAATATCGATTTAAACTTTGGTGGTGGAAAAGCTGGTTTAGTTTACTTTCTTATAGCAGTTGTACTTATGCTAGTTTTAGCGAAACCTTTTACGATTATTGAAGAGGGTCAACGCGGTATTTTAAGTACAAACGGTAAGTACCAAGACCAAGCTTTACTTCCTGGTTTACACTTTATCATTCCTGTGATTCAAAAAGTTTACGTGGTTGATACAAAAGTTCGTATCATTAACTATGCATCTCGTATAGAGTCAAACATTGGAGGATCTGGTATTATCGCAAAACCTGCTGTTACAGTTCTAGATAAGCGTTCTTTACCAGTTTCTATTGAGCTTACAGTTCAGTATAGACTAAACTCAGAGTTTGCAGCTCAGACAATCTCTAACTGGGGATTTTCTTGGGAAGATAAAATCATCAATCCTGTTGTTCGTGATGTTGTAAGAAACGTAATTGGTAAGTATGATGCTGAAGCACTGACACAAATGAGAAATGATTTGGGTGCTGAGATTGAAGCTGGTATTCGTGAGAGTGTAAATAATCTTAAAAATGCTCCAGCAGTTTTACAGTCAGTTCAACTTCGTGATATTGTTTTACCTACAAAAGTAAAGGAGCAGATTGAAGCTGTTCAAATTGCGAAACAGGCTGTTCAAAGAGCAGAACAGGATGTTCAGCGTGTGAAACAAGAAGCATTAAAACGTGCAGAAGAGGCTCGTGGTATTGCTCAAAAATCTAGAATTGAGGCACAAGGTAAGGCAGATGCAGTTACTATTGAAGCCGATGCGCAAGCAAAAGCTAATCTTCTTATCTCAAAATCATTAACGACTAAACTTTTACAACTAGAGCAGATGAAAGTTCAAGGTAAATTTAATGAAGCACTTAAAGTAAATAGAGATGCAAAAATCTTCTTAACTCCTGGCGGTTCAACTCCAAATATCTGGGTTGACACAAAAGATGTTAGAAAAAGAACTACGGCTAACTAAATGATGCAAGAGATTTTAGATAGAGTTGATTGGGAGAAGTCAGAACTTCTTCCTGTGATTGTTCAAGATTTCTCAAACAATGAAGTTCTAATGATGGCGTATATGAATCGACACGCCTTGGAACTTTCACTAACAACTAAAATTGCTCACTATTTTTCACGTTCAAAACAGCGCATTTGGAAAAAAGGTGAGAGTAGTGGACATACACAACTGATTCACTCTTTTAACATAGATTGTGACAATGATACACTTTTGATTAAAGTGACTCAAGAGGGTGTAGCGTGCCATACCGGTCGCCGTTCTTGTTTTTTTACAGAGCTAGAATCTGGTGAAGCAAACTCTGAAGTTCAAGTAAGTTCAGAATCAATGTATGGAGTAATAGATACACTCTACCATACAATTCAAGAGCGTAAGAACGCAGACCCAACAACTTCATGGACAGCAAAACTTTTAAGTAAAGGTGAGAATACAATTCTTAAAAAAGTTGTAGAAGAAGCTGGTGAATACTGTTTTGCTCATAAAGATAACGATGAAAGTGAAATGGTTTATGAAGCAGCTGATTTAACGTATCATATGCTTGTAGCCCTTGCGTCTAAAAATATTTCTCCTGATAGAATTGAGCAAGAGTTAGCTCGTAGATTTGATATGAGTGGTATAGCTGAGAAAAACTCTAGAGACGATTAAGAGGCTAAAATGGCAATAAAAGAGAAAATTACTGCGTTTATCAATGAGTTAGTCATATATGACTATATTCTTTTTGGTAGTATATTTGCTCTCTTTTTACTTTTTATAATTTTAGCAATTGTGCTCAGAAAAAAAGTCGGATTATCAATCTTTTTAATTATTTTTTCATTTGTCACTCTTGCACTTGGACCTACTCTTGGATATATAAAAATGCATGAGTATTTATATAAGAACTCTTGTAAACTTGTATCTCAAAAAAGACTCTCTTTTACTCCTGCAATTGTTGTGAATGGAACTATAACTAATGAATCTAGGTTGGATTTTAAAAGTTGTAAGATAACTGCGAGCGTATATAAATCAAGCAAAAATATTATAAAAAAATATCTTTATCCATTAAAGCCATTAAAAAATATGTCGATTGTACAAGAGAATATTTTAAAGGGTGAAACGCAAGAGTTTAAAATAATTGTTGAGCCTTTTACTTATAGTAAAGATTATAATATATCAATAAAAGCGAGCTGTAAATGACACTATTTAACTACTGGCACTTTATAGTACTGGGTGTGATTTTTCTTGGATTTATGCTTGGAGTTATTTCATCATTTAGACAAAAAAACCCAAAATTTGTTATACCTATGCTTATTTCTGTTACTCTTATAGCAGCGCTTATTGGAGGTTTTTCTATTGTTGTTGTTGATAAGTACACAAAGATAGTAAAGCTTTATAAAATGGAAAATAAACGACTTTTAAGTACTGAACAAATTATATATACAGGTATTGTTAAAAATGAGGGTAATCATAAAATCGGCAAGGTTACTTTTGAGATTAAACTTGTAAATAAAGGTCATGCCACTGGAAATGTAAAAGGTGGAAATTTTTATAAAGCAAGTGGAATAGCTGGTTTTTTTGAAAATCTGTTTTCCAGTGGATCTGCAAGAAAAAATAAAATTCAATCTCTTACAAAAGAGTTTGTTGTAGCAACAAACCTAAAACCAGGTGCTGCAAAATCATTTAGAGTTCATTTTAAATTTCCACCACACTTTAGAAGTATGTCACAGTTCGCTAAAGTAACTGGACATTAAATTGTTCCTAGTTGGAATGTTAGTACTTAAGTCCTAGTGGTTTAAGTGCTTTATTGATATTTTTAATCTGAATATTTTTATTTTTACACCATAAAGGTGCTAAAAGTGAATCGTCATCTATTCCAGCAGTAACTCTTTGTACAGAGACACTTGCTGGCTTCATCTCAATCGATTTTACTAAAACCTCTAAATACTCTTCTTCACTAATTGGAGTAAACTCTCCACGAGAAAACTCATTTGCTAGAGCAGTTCTTTTAACCACATAAAGCGGATGATATTTTACAGAGTCTATACCCCACTCATATGCTTGTTTAGAAGTCTCTAGCATCATCTCTTGCGTTTCATTAGGCAGACCAAAGATAAGATGACCACATACGTGTAAACCCACCTCTTTAGACTTTAAAATCCACTCTTTAACATTAGCGCTGTTGTGACCGCGATTTATTGCTTCTAGAGTCTCATCATAAACAGATTGTATTCCAAACTCTATCCAAATCTCTTTTGTCTTATTTAACTCTGCAAGATATTCAAGTGTCTCGTCTGTAATACTATCAGAACGAG
>JAGGWO010000039.1 GCA_021157485.1 Sulfurimonas sp.
ATACGAGCTTTTGAAAAACTAGAGTCAACTAAATCTTCTAAATCATCACTTCCACTATTTTCAAAAAGTAAGAACTCTTGAGGAATTAGTGCATTGTTTTTTGTAATTGCATAATACTCTTGCTTATTGTTATGAAGTGCTCTATGAATCTCTTTTAAAACCTCTGCGACACTCCAGCCTTTTCCTACAAAGTATTTATCATTCTTTATCTCTTCAGCTTTTTGTCTGAGAATATCTATCTTTGTTAAAAGCTCAGAGTTATAAAGTCCATTATCCTTTTTAGTATCTATGATTACTTCCATAGTTACAGAACCTTTTAATTCTCTATCAACTGTGTCTGTCGCAATTTTTACAGGAGAGTTGTCAGGTTGCCAGCTAAGTGGATCATGTTTAAACTGAACCTGAGTTGCAAAGTATGTCGAAATAATTGCGATAACTACACTAGCCCCAACGATTGCTTTGGCATTATTTATACTAAAGTCAGCGATGGCTTTTAGTATCGTATCCATCTTCTTAGATTTTTCTAGCTGTTTCTCTTTTGCTGGTTTTATCGGAAGAATAGCTAATATTGCAGGGAGTAATACTAATGTGTTTACAAGTGCAATCATAACTCCAACAGCTGCAAATATACCCAAATCTGCGATAGGAGCGATAGCAGCAGTTGAGAATGAAAGCAGTCCTGCCGCAGTTGTCAATGAAGTCATAATAATAGCTAGTCCAGAGTGACCAAGTGAATATATAATCGCATTATGCTTATCACCATGCTTATTTAAGTGTTTAAAAAACATTGCTAAGAGGTGAACAACAGCTCCTATTCCAACTGCTAGTAAAAATGATGGAAGTATCTGTGTTGGAATTGTAATAGGTGTTCCAACGAGTGCCATAGTTCCTATGGTTGCTAAAAGTGAAATAGCTACGATAATTATAGGTAAAATTACAGCACTTGCTCTGCGAAATACAACAAACAAGAATATCATCATCATAAGTAAAACGAGTTTTACAAACTTCTGCATATCTTTTTGAACTGAACGTTTATTGTAGTCATTTACTGCGAGTGAACCAGCAATAAAAACATCGAAATTTTCTGCTGTAAACTTTTGAGCTATCTCATCTGCAACTCTAACCATCTCACTTTTTGATGTATCTTTTAGAAATTCTAAATCTTGAGATGCTGTTTCCTCTCCAAATCCTTCTAGGGCATCAGAGTCATCAGAACTCTCATAAGCACTAGGTTCTAAAATAATAGTTGTATAAGTTAAATCCTCATTGAAAAGTAAGTTTTTATACATTTCGCTATTGACCGCCAACTTCTTAACAGCTGCGAGTTCTTCTGCGTTTGTTGGAAAGTTTTCAAAAAGGTCTTCAACAATTAGTTGGTCGCCTTCACCTCTAGTGTTTCTAGCATTTAAAAGTGAAGTGATATCATTTAAGTGAGGTACATTATCTTGAAGCTCATTGTGTAGCTCTTGTAGTTTTTTTAAAAACGCAGCATCAAAGATATCTTTAGCGTGAACAACGACCATAATCTTTTCATCTTGTCCAAACTGATCTTTAAAGGCTTCATAACGAACAAGTGCTGGGTCACTTTCGTGTAAAAAGCCCTCAGTTGAAGTATCTATCGTTATTTTGGGTAAGTTAGAAATAACGGCAAAACTTAGTAAAAGCATTACAATTATAATTTTTATAGGATTTTTTGTAATCCATTTACCCATATTCTCTAAGCGAGTCTCGCTTCGTGTTCTCCAGTTCATATTCTGCCTTCATATATTGATAGTAGAATATTACAAGCTTAGTATTAGGGCAATGTTAAGAGTATTATTAATATAGATACTATCTAATCATTTATGCGTTACAATATACGCATGAAAAAATTAAAATTTGATGTATGTGTAATAGGTTGTGGTCCTGCAGGTTTTGCTGCAGCAATGAGGTCGTACGATTTTGATAATCATGTTTGTATTATTGAAGGAAATCATGTTGGTGGAGCGGGGATAGCTGATGGAGCGCTCAGCTCAAAAACTATGTGGGAACTTGCTACTGATTATTCAATTGCGAACAGAGTTGATAGAGGATATCGAGCTTCAAATATCAGTGTTGATTATGAGCAAGTTCGTGATAATGTTTTTTCTGCTGTGAGAGAAAAAGAGTATCAGATTCGTTCACAAATAGAAACTTTTTCTAAAAAAGAGGGAAGCTCTAGGAGTTTGACTCTCTTTGAGGGTTGGGGAAAATTTTCAACTGAGAAAAGTTTGATTGTTACTAAACATGATGGTGAGCGTGTTGAGATTGAAGCTGATAACTTCATTATTGCTAGTGGCTCACACCCTAGAAAACATCCAATGTTTGAGATAGATGGTGAGAGGATTATCTCATCTGACCACATTTTAAAACTGAAAAATTTTCCAAGAGAGATTTTAATAATTGGTGCTGGTATAGTTGGTTGTGAGTTCGCAACTATCTTTGCAGAGTTTGGACAGACAAAGGTTCATTTGCTTGATTCTCAGGAGAGAGTAATTCCTTTTGAAGATGATGATGTAAGTGATTATGCTGCACAAATGTTAAATGATATAGGTGTAGATATCCATCATACTGCTTCACTCAGAGAGATTCAAAAACATGAAACACATATAGATGTTACCCTTGATTATAAAGATGGACATACTGAAGTAATTAGTGTGGAAACTATCTTAGTCTCTATTGGTCGTGTTCCTAGTGTTAAAAAACTGGGACTTGAAAATGTAGGTATTGGTATTACAGACAGAGGACTTTTGGAGACAAATGAGGACTGCAGGGTTGCTGAAAATATCTATGGGGTAGGTGATATATCTGGACATAATGCCTTAGTAAATGTTGCAGAGATGGAAGGACGTTTTGCTGCAAAAGCGATAGAAAACAAAATAAAATTCCCTCTTAGGTACAGAAATATGTCAACTATTATGTTTTTCAATCCTGAGATATCAGCGATAGGTCTCAATGAAAAAGAGTGTAAAAAAGAGGGAATTGCTTATAAAGTTGTTGTTTATAAACACGCTCTCGTCTCACGTGCGATTGCTATGCGTGAAACGCAAGGCTTTTTTAAGATGATTGTAACAGATGATGAAAACCCACGTGTACTTGGTATGAGAGCGGCTGGACCACAATCAGCTGCTTCGATTATGTATATCGCCACGCTTATGGATCATGATGTGAGTTTGGGTGAGATAATGAAGACTGTACACCCTCATCCTAGCATGACAGAGGGGATTCAAGAGTGTATTCGTATACTCCTTGATAAGTCTATTTTTAAAGCAGAAGCCTTTCCTCAATATGTAAGTTTTAAGAGTTGGCGTCCTTAAGATATTTCTTAATATTCTAGGAGTATAATTGTTTAAGACAGACAATAAAAGGAGTCCTTAAATGGCTAAAAAAGATAAAAAAGAGAAGAAGTTGACAAAAAAAGAGCTTGAGAAGTTAGAGATAAAAAAAGCTAAGAAGAAGGCTAAGTCAGCGGCTAAGAAAAAAGATAAAAAGTTAGCGAAAAAGAAAAAAGCTAAAAAAACAAAAGCAAAGAAAGAAGCTCAGAAAAAGACTAAAGTAAAGCTTTCTAAAAAGAAAAAAGAGAAATTAAAGGCTAAGAAGAAAAAAGCAAGTAGAGCTTTTAAAAAAGATTAGAAATATCTAGCACTTTGCTAGATATACATTAACTGTGACAGTAATATAATTACGACGACTAGTGAAAATGGAAATAAATGACTTGTAAAAACGAATGGATTAATTCCAAATAGTTTTTGATTTATTCCTCTAACACCAAGCCATGATGCTAAAAATGCTTTGATACTTAACATAATTTGAAAACTACTCATTCCATCTTCGGTGATTTCACCGAATCTTTGTGTAATCATAAAAAGACCACTTGCTACTGCTACCATAAGCGCATAAGGAACAACTTTTCTAACATGCATCATGATGGCTTCTCTAGCTTTTGTATACTCATCTTCACTGAGCGTCTGTTTCATTTTAGATAAGAACAGGATGTCTACAAAAAGAAACCCACCATAGATGAAAACTGAAAATATATGAATTGTATGAATAATTGTATAAGTCACGAGCTTGCCTTGTGTAATTTTTTGAAATTTTAACATATATATATGTTTTTTTTATGGATATTGTTGTAAAATAGTATAAATAATGTTTTGGAGTGTGAATGCGTAAAGAAAAAATAGATAAAACGCCGGCTAGACTTGATTTTTTACAAAGTTTTACGGGCCTTATTTTAGCTCTATTTATAACCGGTCATATTATGTTTGAGGCTTCTATTTTAATATCAAACGAGATGATGTACAAAGTAACGATTATGTTTGAGGGTTACTACTTTTTTGGAGAAAAATATCCAGGAATTATTTCGTTTTTAGCAGCAGCTATTTCTGTAATATTTGTCATTCATGCGGGTATTGCTATGAAGAAAATTCCATCAAGTTATAGAAACTATAAAGTGATTAAAAATCATATACAAGGTATGAAACACGAAGATAGTTCACTCTGGATGGTACAAGTTATTACAGGGTTTATGATGTTTTTCATGGGCTCAGTTCATCTTTATATAATGATGAGTCAACCATCAGATATAGGTCCATTTGCAAGTTCAAGTAGAGTCGTAGATGAATTTATGGGACCTCTTTACTTTATGCTTTTAATCTCTGTTGTCTCACACGCTTTTATAGGACTATACCGTTTAGCTATGAAGTGGGGCTTTATGGAAGGGAAGAATACAAAAGTCTCCCGTGCTAGATTTAAGTTTCTAATGAAAGCAATGATAGCTATTTATATAGTTGTAGGTCTCTCTTCTTTAGCTAAATATACATACATAGGTATGACGCATGACTTTAGTGATGGTGTCAAATATAAATCTCAAACAATTAAGATGGAGAATCACTAATGAAAGTTATATATACAGATGTTTTAATCATTGGTGGTGGTCTTGCAGGTCTTAGAGTTGCAACAGGAATTAAAGGGAGAGGGCATGACGCAGTAGTACTTTCGTTAGTTCCTCCAAAACGTTCACACTCAGCAGCTGCTCAAGGTGGTATGCAGGCTAGTTTAGCGAACTGTAAGATGGGTGAAGGTGATAACGAAGATGTCCACTTCTCAGATACTATCAAGGGAAGTGACTGGGGAGCTGACCAAGAGGTCGCTCGTATGTTTGTTCATTGTGCACCAAAAGCTATACGCGAACTTGCACACTGGGGAGTTCCTTGGAGCAGGGTTCATCGTGGTGACCATGCTGCGATTATAAACGCAGAAAAAGTGACTATCACTGAAAAAGATGAGGCTCACGGTCTTATTACAGCTCGTGATTTTGGCGGTACTAAAAAATGGAGAACCTGTTATACATCTGATGGGACAGGTCACTCTATGCTTTTTGCAATGGATAACAAAGCTAAACAAGAGAAAGTTGAAGTGCATGAGCGCTTAGAAGCTATTTCACTTATTCATGAAAATGGACGCTGTTATGGAGCGGTTGCAAGAAATCTTATGAGTGGAGAGTTAGTGGCTTATGTAAGTAAGGCAACTACTATGGCTACAGGTGGATATGGTCGTATATACAGTGTTTCTACAAACGCAATTATCTGTCAAGGAATGGGTCAAGCTATCGCACTTGAGACTGGAGTAGCAACTCTAGGAAATATGGAAGCTATACAGTTTCACCCTACAGCGATTGTTCCGGTGGGAATTTTAACAACTGAGGGTTGTCGTGGTGATGGTGGACTTCTTTTAGATAAAGACGGTTACAGATTTATGCCAGATTATGAGCCAGATAAAAAAGAGCTAGCCTCACGTGATGTTGTAAGTCGTAGAATGACTGAGCATATGAGAAAAGGCAAGGGTGTTAAGTCTCGCTATGGAGATCACTTATGGCTTGATATCACAATACTAGGACGTGAGCATATTGAGAAGAACTTACGTGAAGTAAAAGAGATTTGTGAGAACTTTTTAGGAATTGATCCGGCAGTTGATTGGATTCCTGTACGTCCAACTCAGCACTACTCTATGGGTGGAATCAGAACAAAATATACAGGTGAATCGCAAACTCTTAAAGGACTTTATTCTTGTGGTGAAGCAGCTTGTTGGGATTTGCATGGTTTTAACCGCCTTGGTGGAAACTCTGTGAGTGAAACTGTGGTTGCTGGGATGTTAGTAGCTGAGAATATTAGTGATTATCTTGATAGTGATGAGAGTCATTTAACGATCCATACTTCAAATATCGAGAAGTTTGTAAAGATAGAGTCAGATAAACTTGATGCTCTTTTAACAAAAGAGGATGGTGAAGATGCTTATGTACTTCGCAGACGTATGGAAGAGATAATGATGGATAAGGTAGGAATCTTTAGAAATGGAGATGACCTTCAAGAAGCAGTTGATGAACTTGAAGAGTTATGTAAACGTTCTAAAAACATAGAAGTTTTTCGCTCAAAATCACGTGCGGCAAATCCTGCACTAGTAAACGCATACAGAACTCAAAAGATGATAAAAGTGGCACTTACAGTGGCCTATGGAGCACTTCTTAGAACTGAGAGTCGTGGAGCTCATTCACGTGAAGATTATCCTGAGCGTGATGATGCTAACTGGTTAAAGCGTACTATTACATCATGGCCTGATGAGAATCAATTAGTTCCAACTGTAAGTTATGAAGAGATTGATATCTCAAAAATGGAACTGCCTCCAGGCTTTCGTGGATATGGTAAAGATTTGACTAAGCATCATCCTAAAACAGCTGAAAGAGAGATAGTTGTAAACGCAGTAAAAGAAAAACTTGAAGCGGTTGGAGAGAGTCGTTTTGAGATTCAAAATGCTCTTATGCCTTATCTTGATAAACTGCCTAAAAAATATCGAGCAATTAATGAAAGATTAGGAGAGAATATATGAGTGAGAGTAAAAAACAAAGAGTTTTAAAGATAAGCATACTGCGTTTTGATCCGCATGACCCTGAAGATTTTCCTCATATGGAAACTTTTGAGGTAGAAGAGGCAGATGGAATGACACTTTTTATCGCTCTAAATGAGATACGTGAGCATCATGATAATTCACTCAAGTTTGACTTTGTGTGTCGTGCAGGAATTTGTGGAAGTTGTTCTATGCTAGTTAACGGACGTCCAACTCTTGCTTGTAGAACTCTTACTGCAAAACTTGATGAAAAATTTACTCTAGCTCCTCTTCCTCTTTTTGAGCTTATTGGTGACCTTTCCGTTTATACTGGCAAGTGGATGAGAGGCTTAAATGAAAGATTAGAGACTTGGATACATGATAAAGAAGAAGAACTCAATGTAGATAAATTAGAAGAGAAGATGGAACCTGCTTTAGCCGATGAGATTTATGAGCTTGACCGTTGTGTTGAGTGTGGATGTTGTGTGGCAGGATGTGGAACTGCGAAGATGAATCCATATTTTGTAGGGGCAGTAGGGCTAAATAAGATTGCTCGTTATCAACTCGATCCAAGAGATAAACGCAGTGATGATGACTATTATGAGTTAGTTGGAAACGAAGATGGCGTTTTTGGTTGTATGACACTTTTGGGATGTGAAGATGTTTGTCCAAAAGATTTACCACTTCAGAGTAAAATAGCGTATTTAAGACGCATGATGTTAAAAAATACATTATAATTAGATTAATAAAAAAAGGAAAAAAATTGAACCAAAATACGACAGATAAAGTAAAGAGATTTGAAAAGGGTGATTGTGCTGAAAATAAAGTTTTTTATCAGGCTATGGAAGAGGTTATATACTCTATAGCTCCGCTTTTAGAGTCAGATCCAAAATATGCAAGATATGCAATTTTAGACAGACTTGTTGTACCAGATAGAATCATAAAATTTAAAGTAACTTGGATGGATGATAGTCAAAATATTCAAGTAAATACAGGTTACCGTGTTCAGTTTAACAATGCACTAGGGCCATATAAAGGTGGCCTGCGTTTTCATCCAAGTGTAAATGAGGGAATACTAAAGTTTTTAGGTTTCGAGCAGATTCTTAAAAACTCACTGACTGGTCTTCCTATTGGTGGTGCTAAAGGTGGTAGTGATTTTGACCCTAAGGGTAAAAGTGACTTTGAAGTTATGAAGTTTTGTTCTTCTTTTATGACAGAACTACACAAATATATCGGACCACGTATGGATGTTCCTGCTGGAGATATTGGTGTTGGTGCTCGTGAAATTGGTTATCTGTTTGGAGAGTATAAAAAGATTACTTCAACATATGAAGGTGTTTTAACAGGGAAACCATTTGTATTTGGTGGTTCACTGATGCGACCAGAAGCTACAGGTTATGGAACAATTTATTTTACTGAGAAGATGCTAGAAATAGAAGGCAAAGAGCCACTTGAAGGTAAAATTTGTACAGTGAGTGGAGCTGGAAATGTAGCACTTCATGCAATAGAAAAACTTCAGCAAATTGGAGCAATTGCTGTTTCATGTACTGACTCAAAGGGTACTATTTATGACTCACGTGGTGTTGATTTATGTCTTTTAAAAGAGTTAAAACTTGAACGTAGAGCTTCACTTGAAGAGTATGTGAAATCTCATCCAGAAGCTCAGTATATTCCTATTGAAGAGTATCCCGAGGGTGCACATGCAGTTTGGGATATTCCATGTTATGCTGCATTTCCATGTGCTACACAGAATGAACTTACAGATATTGATGCACAAAATTTGATTGTAAATGGTTGTGTGAGTGTAAGTGAGGGTGCAAATATGCCTTCAACTCCAAAAGCTATTAATGACTTTTTATCTCATAAAGTTTGTTTTGCTCCGGCAAAAGCAGCAAACGCAGGTGGAGTTGCAGTAAGTGAGTTTGAGATGTCTCAAAATGCTGCGATGGCTAAATGGAGCTTTGAAGAGGTTGATGAAAAACTAAAAATTACTATGCAACAGATATGTACACGTGTTGCACTAACTGCTAAAGACTATGGTGTTGAAGGTAACTATGTTGATGGTGCAAATATTGCAGGCTTTAAAAAAGTTGCTGATGCTATGATAGCTGAAGGTATCTAAGGAGTTCACATCAGATTTTTTATAACTATATTTTTATTTATGCTCTCTTTAACGCTAAACGCAGATGAGATAAAGTTTTCAAAATTCATAGATAACCAACTGCTGCTGGCTTATCAAATGGACGATAAGAACATAACTCAAGAAGCTATAAAAGAGATAGTTTCTGAGCAAGAGCTAAATTACGATATGGCTCTTGATGAACTGATGGCAAATAAAAGTAGTTATAT
>JAGGWO010000186.1 GCA_021157485.1 Sulfurimonas sp.
ATAATAAAGAGTTCAAACTCACTCAAGCTCTCCATTCATATTTCAAACTCTCAGATATATCAAACGCAGTAGTGAAAGGTTTAGACAATAAGCCATGCTTTGATGCACTTACAAATAAAACAAATATTCAAAATGGAGATATTACTTTTAATCAAGAGTTCGACAAGGTCTTTCAAAGAGTAGATTCTGAACTTATCTTACAAGACAAAGAAAAAACTATAAGTATAAATAACGAAGGCTCATCCTCTATAGTAGTATGGAATCCATGGATTGAAAAATGCAAGAGAATGAGTGCAATGAAAGATGATGCCTATAAAGAGTTTGTCTGCATAGAGTCTGCTAATGCGTTTGAAGATTTTGTAATTTTAAAATCTAATCAATCGCATACTTTAAAGGTTACTATAGCCTAATCCCCAATAGCCCAAATATCAAAAGGCAACATCTCTACTTCTGAGAAGGGGTGTGATATGCTTCCTTCCTTGTTCATAGTGACTGCTGTTACCTTTTTTATAGAGTGTGTAAATATATACGCCTCTAAACTCTCTAGCTTTTTAAAGAGACTTCTCTCATCAGCAAAAGGTTTACATAAAATAATCTCTTCTGCGTTTGGCAGGTAAAAATCAACATCGTCATCGTAGTAGCACTCTATATTAGACTTTAAAAGTTCTAGGAAAACCATATTTTCAAAAAGTCTACCAAAGTTTTTCTCAATGGTGAGAGCAGTTTTTAAGGATGTATCGCAGAGATATATTTTTTTTGTAGCACGTGAATGATTAAACTTTTCTAGTAAGTGTATATACTTTTTAGAGTTGAGACTTTCAAATGATTTGTAGAGTTTATCTTTTGATATCTTTCTGTTTTGCTTGAGTCTTTCATATATAGTAAACGCAGATACTTTTTGTGACATAATTTTTGCACAAAAAACTAGTATATCAAACTCCATTTCATTCAAAGTATATTTGAGCATTTTTTGTATATAGATACTTCGTGTGTCAGCATGTAGCTTTTGCATATGCGCAAACCCACCAAGTTGAAAAAAATGATTTAGTGCACTTGAGTCATATTTATGCTCATAAGCCAAGAACTCTTCATAATCTAATGGATAGAGTTGCAGAGTCTCTAACATACCAAACCCATAGTGTATCTCAGAGGTAATAATGAGTTGTGAGACGTTAGCAAACTTTATAGATGGTATATAGTTATCTAAAACAAGTACGTCAACTCTATTTTTATTACAAAATGAGGCTAATGAAGAGTTTAGTTTTTCTATATCTATTCTAATATCACTACAATCTATATATAGATAAGAGTTTTTTTTGAGTGAAAGTAGATAGTTTTTAACTAATTTACTTTTTCCGCTCTGAGAAATTCCATTTATTTGGTAACTATTATCCTCAATAAAAACTTTTCTTTGATGAAATTTATCAATATAGAGATCAGTTTTATAAAATTCTTCAAGTAAAATTTCCATTATTTTCCTATTTTTTTTAATAGTGTATTTTATCAGTTCCTTATTAAAAGGAAATAAATTTAGACTAAATTCACTTTTTAGCCCCTAAAACCTTGAATAAGGAAGTTCATTTGGGTACAATTCGCGACCCTTAAAATATTAGGCAAATAGTTAGGCAAGACCTAACGAGTTCTTTAGAAGGAAAAACATGGAAAAAATTCGTTTAAAATTGAAAGCTTACGATCATCGTGTATTAGATAGATCAGTAGCATCAATCGTTGAGGCTGTAAAGCGTACAGGTGCACAAATTCGTGGACCGATCCCTTTACCAACAAAGATTCGTAAATATACTGTTTTAAAATCAGTTCACGTTAACAAGAAAGCTCGTGAGCAGTTCGAAATTCGTATGCACGCTAGAATGATTGATATCGTTTCTGCAACACCAGAGACTGTAGATTCATTAATGAAACTTGATCTTGCACCGGAAGTAGACGTAGAAGTACGCTCTATGGATAAGTAAGGAGTTCGTAGTGGAATATATTGTTGAAAAAATCGGAATGAGCCGTACAATCACAGTACCAAGTCATCCTGTTACTCTTTTAAGAGTACTTGATCAAAAAGTATGTGAAGTTAACGAAGGCACTGCTATTGTTGCTTACGATAGTGGTAAAAAAATGAATAAAGCAATTGAAGGTCAACAGAAAAAGTATTCACTTTCTGCTGAGTTTAACCGTTTCGCAACTTTAGAAGTTGCAAATACTGAAGCTGGTGATTTGGATATTACTCCATTAGTGGAAGCTAGTGTATTAAGATCTACTTTTAACACTAAAGGTCGCGGTTTTGCTGGTGCAATGAAACGTTGGAACTTTGGTGGTGGTCCTGCATCTCACGGTCATAGAATGGGTCGTAGAACAGGTTCTATCGGTAATGCTGAGTGGCCAGGTCGTGTAATGAAAGGTAAGAAAATGCCAGGACATTACGGAAATACGCAAAACAGCGTGAAAAATGAGATCGTTTCTTACGATGCTGAAAATAAAATCATTGCGGTTTTAGGTTCTGTATCTGGTGCTAACGGTGCTTTAGGTCGTGTAAAGGTAGCTAAATAATGAGCGCAATTATCTTAAATGAAAAAATGGAAAAAGCTTCTGAGTTAGCTTTACCAGAGTCTTTCTCTGGTATTAACGCTCACAATCTTTACCTATATGTTAAGTCAGCTCAAGCTGCACAACGTGCTAACACTGCTACTACAAAAGGTAGAAGTGAAGTACGTGGTGGTGGTAAGAAGCCATGGGCTCAAAAAGGTGGCGGTCGCGCTCGTGCTGGTTCACGTCGTTCTCCTATCTTCGTAGGTGGTGGTAAAGCGTTTGGTTCTAAGAACAACCGTAACTACAACCTAAAAGTAAATAAAAAGCAAAAGAAATTAGCTTTAAACTTTGCTTTAAATGAGCATGCACAAAATGGTACTCTGTTTATTGTTGATAGCGTTGAAGTTGCATCTGGTAAAACTAAAGATGCAAACACAATGTGGAAACTTTTAAACCAAAGAGATACTCTTTTTGTTAAATCTTTATTAGATGAGCCTACATTTTTAGCTTTTGAGAATTTATCTCAAACTTATGTAATCGAATCTAATGAGTTAAACGCATACTTAGCTGCAAACTATCGTTCACTAGTGATAGAAAAAGCAGTTTGGGAACAATTAACAAGTGAGGCTAAGTAATGGCTGATATTACAGATATTAAATCTATTATATATACAGAGAAGACTCTTGGTATGCAAGAAGATGGTGTTATCGTTGTACAAACATCTCCTCGTATGACTAAAACAGGTCTTAAGGAAGTTTTTCGTGAGTATTTTGGGATTATTCCTAATAAAATAAACTCACTTAATCAAAACGGAAAAGTTAAAACATTCCGTGGCACGAAAGGTAAGCAGAATGACTTCAAGAAGTTTTATGTAACTTTACCTGAGGGTGCACAAATCGAAAGTTTGGCGGTATAACATGGCAATTAAAACTTATAGACCGATAACTCCGTCTCGTCGTTTTTATACAAATGTTGATAGCTCAGATATCACGGCAAAAGCTAGTGTTCGTTCATTACTTGTAAAACTACCAACAACTGCTGGTCGTAACAACAATGGTCGTATCACTTCTCGTCACCGTCAAGCTGGTGCTAAAAAAATATATCGTATTGTTGACTTTAAAAGAAACAAATTCGATATTCCTGCAACTGTAAGTGCTATTGAGTATGATCCGTACAGAAACTGTCGTATCGCTCTTGTAACTTATGCTGATGGTGAGAAGAGATATATTCTTCAACCAAAAGGTTTAGTTGTTGGTGATAAGATTTCTTCATCTGCTGATGGTTTAGATGTTAAACCAGGTAACACTATGAAGTTAAAAAATATCCCAGTGGGTACACTGATTCACAATATTGAACTTAAGACTGGTAAGGGCGGACAAATGTGTCGTGCTGCTGGAACTTCTGCTCAGATTATGGGTCGTGATGGTAAATATGTTTCATTACGTATGCCTTCATCTGAAATGCGTTTAGTATTAGGTGAGTGTTTAGCTACTGTTGGAATCGTTGGAAACGAAGAGTTTGGTAACATTGTTATCGCTAAAGCTGGTCGTCAACGTCACTTAGGTATTCGTCCTCAGACTCGTGGTTCTGCAATGAACCCAATTGATCACCCGCATGGTGGTGGTGAAGGTAAAACGGACTTAG
>JAGGWO010000171.1 GCA_021157485.1 Sulfurimonas sp.
GGATCTCCAGAGCGTATCAGAGAGTTCTGCATCATCATAAAAAAACCTTCAGACAATACTTTTATATTCTTGTCATGAAATTCACTCATAAACTGCTCTCTAAGCTCTTTATTTTGCAATAACTCTATCATGAGTAGTCTAAACATACTTTCGTTGCTCTTATCAAACGTGAGCATCTTATACTGCATTGTAAACTTTTGCAAAAAAGGCTTTCCACGACTAGCTAATTCTTTGACTTCTTCATCACTAATAGAGAAGGGTGAAGAGAATATATTCTTTGCTACCTCTAAAAAAATCTCTTCTTTATTTTTGTAATGATTATAGATAGCACTCTCTCTAATTCCTACTTCTGAGGCTATTTTTCTTACACTTGCACCCCTGTATCCAAGCTCTGAGAATAGGGTAGTTGATACTTTGAGTATCTTTTCTTTAGTTCCACTACGTTTAGTAGATATTGCTGCAGTAGGCATTTGCACTCCTTTTATATATATGAACAGTTGTTAATATTAAAAGTATTATATATGAACAGTTGTTAATTTAAACTTACACAAAAAGAACAGTTGTTCATATGATATAAACAGAGTGTGAACAACTGTTCACCGAGTTAAAAAAGCTATATAAAGGATTAATTGAGTAGAATTTCACAGGTACAACAGATAGTGACTTGACTAGTTCAAGAGGAAAGTCCGAGCTGCTGTAAGACAGTGTTCCATTTAACGAATGGCCGTAGTAATACGAGGGAAAGTGCAACAGAGATTAGACTGCCTATTAGTTCGTTTATGAAAATGCCGATAGCATTTTTGTACTTTAGTGCCTTAGCGGCAAGCGAAAGATAGATTGGGCTTTTGCTCAAGCTATCGACAATAATATGGTGATGGTGAAAAGGTGTGTGTAAGAGACCACCAGTCTTTATGGCGACATAGAGAGCTTGTAAACCCAACATGGCAGCAAGAAACAGATGGTCAGCGTCTTACATTGCGACTGTTTCGCTAGAGATACTATGTAAATAGTGTAGTAGATTAATGCTATCTAGACAAAACTCGGCTTATAGTTGTACCTAATATATATAAACGCAGCAGAGTAGCCCAAACTCTTATTATTATTTTCAAGAGAATTTACATTATGTTAACCAATCGATATATACGATATCCCGTATGGTGCTATTTACTACTAAAAACACTTTCTAATCCTATTGTAATCTATATTTGTATATAGTACATAAAGATTTTAACTCACTATATAGTATATTATATAGTATGAATCGCTATACAAGCACTTTATAAAACTTAGGAGTATTTAACGATGAGTACAAAAGTACAGTTAATTGAGGATATACAGAATCTTTTAAACACGTATGATGGTGTAGCAAAGACAGATATAAACCCTGCTCTTCTTGAATTTATGGATCAAGACACTCTAATCAGTATTATTGATTCTCTATTAAATCAAAAAGAAGATAACAAAGAGTCTGATATTGAATGGTTGGAAAAATTTAAAACTCAAGAGTAGTTTCGTTATTGTTTGTTTATGTTATGTTAATTAAAGAAAAAGAGTGTATAATTTCACAATATTAAATAAAACAGGATTTATTATGGGAAACATTGACTTAGTGCAACTAACGGAACAAACTAAAAAACTAACCGCTATGGTAGTTGAAGATGAAAAAGTAACAAATGAGCTACTTAGCTCTACGTTTAAAAACTTTTTTGCAGATGTGACTTCATGCTTTAATGGTGAAGAAGCTCTTGCAGCTTACGAAAAGAACACTCCAGATGTTATTTTTGTTGATATTGTAATGTCAGGAATGGACGGGATAGAACTTTCTCGCCAAATTCGTAAACTAAACCCTACTCAAATTATTATCGTTATCTCTGCAAGTAATGATATTGAGAAGATTTCTGAATCTATTGAGGTTGGTGTAAACAGCTTTATTCAAAAGCCAATAGATACTAAAAAAATCATTGAACTACTTACTAGTGTTGTTTCTATGATTACAAAAAAGAAAAAGATTGAGACAAAAACTTTCTCTATCTCTCTTCCTTTAGATCTTTATGATGTTGTAAATAGCAATGCAAAAGCAGAAAGTATTTCTAAAAATGCAGTAATCATTAGAGCACTTCGTAGTTTCTACGAGTAGTATTATTTTTAGCTTTTTATATAGATTTTATGATTTATTAAGAATAAAATCTATATAATTTCGGCTCAGTTGCAGATAGTAACTATTTATTTTTAAGTGGCCCCGTCGTCTAGCGGTTAGGATCCATGGTTTTCATCCATGTTACAGGAGTTCAATTCTCCTCGGGGTCACCACTTACACTTCACTAAAACAATCAAAAACAAATTTATTATTAATCTTTATTTAGCTAAAATCACAAAAATTATTTTTTAGGAATTTTCATGCTAAGATTTGCACCTAGTCCAACTGGTGATATGCATATTGGTAGCCTTAGGGTTGCTATATTTAACTACATAACTTCTAAACAGAGAAATGAAGATTTTATAGTTAGAATAGAAGATACAGACAAAGAGAAAAATATTGAAGGTAAAGATAAAGAGATCCTTGATATCTTGGGGCTTTTTGGGATTGAATACTCTCAAGTAATTTATCAGAGTCAAAATATTCGTTTTCATACGGCTATGGCACTTCAACTCATGCATGAGAAAAAAGCATTTAGTTGTTTTTGCTCACCTAATTGGATAGATAGGAAACGTGAGGAAGCCAAAGAGGCTAAAAAAGTATATAGTTACGATGATGCTTGTAGAGATTTACATCCTGAACTTGTTATTGACAACACAAGCCCATTCACTATCAGAATCAAGAGACCAGATAAAACTGTAATTATAAAAGACCTTATAAAAGGTGATGTGAGTTTTGAGCCTGACACTGTTGATAGTTTCATAATAATGAGTCAAGATAAAACACCTACATATAACTTTGCCTGCGCAGTTGATGATATGCTTAGTGATATCTCTATTATTATTCGTGGTGAAGAGCACATGAGTAACACACCAAAACAAGAGCACATTAGAAACTCTCTTGATTATAAGAAAAAAGTTCAATACGCCCACTTACCACTTATTCTTAACGAGAGTGGTGAGAAAATGAGTAAGAACGACGATATCTCTAGCGTTAAATGGCTTTTAGAAGAGGGCTATCTTCCTGAAGCTATCGTAAATTATCTTATTCTTATGGGAAATAATCCTCCTCTAGAGATCTTCAATATGAAAGATGCTGTAGCGTGGTTTAGCTTAGAGGAAATATCAAATAGCCCTGCTCGCTTTGATATTAATATGTTAAAACATATAAAC